>QHUV01000191.1 GCA_003222065.1 Gemmatimonadota bacterium
CTGCTCCCCATTCGATAGATGGCGACATCCCGGCTGACGGCGATTCACGGGCGATGCAAGCCGTGTCAAACTTTCGTAACTCGTTAGGCGCGATGCGACACGGAGGCCAAGTGTAGATCGGATGATCAGTTCCGCCGCGCGCCCTGCTCCGCCGGCAGGCACCGCGATCGGTCCGCTTGCCACACGGCCAACGCAATTCGTCACTTTCAGCTAGCAGCCCCAAGTCCCCTCCTTACCTTCGCGGCCTCGTGAGCCGATAGCCCGCGCTATCGGTTTCGCGCTTGCGCCTTTACTCGGCGCTCAACTCCGCACCTGGAGGAGGAATGACATCGTTGCGACGAATACTCGCGTCTGCCGCCATCACGATCATGCCCGCGATCGCCGCCGCACAGGCACCGGTCACGATCACGGGGCACGTGACCGCCGAGCGTGGCGCTACGCTCGGCAATGTCACCGTGTCACTCGCCGAGCTCGGCCTCGGCGCCATCACGCGCGACGACGGCAGCTACTCGCTGCGCATTCCCGGCGCGCGTGTCGTGGGGCAGACGGTTACGCTGTCGGCGCGGCGCGTCGGCTACAAGCCCAAGACCGCCCGCGTCACGCTCAGCGGCGGCGATCTCGTGCAGGACTTCGATCTCGAGTCGAATCCCCTGCAGCTCGGCGAGGTGGTGATCACCGGCGCCGGCACGTCGACGGAAGTCGAAAAGCTCGGCAACGTGCGCAACTCCGTCTCCCCCGACCTGATCGTGAAGGCCAACGAACCGAATGTCGTCCAGGCCCTCGCCGGCAAAGCGCCTAACGTGCAAGTGCAGCAGACGTCGGGCGATCCCGGCGCCGGCTCGGCGATACAAATTCGCGGCCTGCGCACGATCAATGGCTCGAGCCAACCGTTGTTCATCGTCGATGGCGTGCCGATGAACAACACGACCTTCTCGACCACGAACTTCAATCCGATCGACGTCGCCGGGGTGAATCTGCCCGGCCAAGTCAACGGCGGAGAGCTGGAGGGAACGTCCGCTCCGAACTCGCTCGTCTCGCTCAATCCGGATGATATCGAGAATATCGAGATCCTGAAGGGCGCGGCGGCGGCGGCGATCTACGGGGCGCGCGCGGCGAACGGCGTCATTCTCATCACGACAAAGAAGGGCCACTCCGGCGCCACCAAGTATTCGTTGCGCAGCTCGGCGTCGGCCGATCAGGTGACGAAAAAGTGGCCCCTGCAGCGAAGATATGGCCAGGGCTTTTTCGGAACGACCCAGCTCTTCACGCGCAGCTGGGGTCCGGTGGTCACCGGCCCGACGTACGATCACGGCAGCGAGGCCTTCGACACCGGCCACGTCATGGACAACGTCTTCTCGGTGCGCGGCGGCAACGACCGCACGACCTTCTATCTGTCGGGCGACTACAACCATAACGAGGGCGTGTTCGTCGGACCGAACAATTTCTTCAACCGCGCTACGGTGCGACTCAACGCGTCGCACCGGCTGACGGAGGGCATCACGCTCGGCGGCAACTTCTCGTATGCGGATACGCGTGGGAACTTCACGCAGCGCGGGAACAACACCAACGGTCTCTTGCTCGGACTCTTCCGGACGCCGCCGGAGTTCAATAACAAGCCGTGGTTGGATCCGCTGACGGGTATGCACCGCAGCTATATGGTGCCGGTTGCGGACGCCTCGACGGCCGGCGAGGACCGCATCTTCAGCAATCCGTTCTTCACGCTTTATCAGGAGCTCAATAACCAGCAGGCCAATCGCTCGCTCGGCGATATCAATGTTGGATACATCGCGACCAACTGGCTCAAGTTCGATTACACGTTAGGCGCCGACGTCACCAACGACGAGCGCCTCGAGGGATGTCCGATCGACTGCACGGGCTCGGCGAACCTCGGCCGCATCACCGAAGGGCGAGTGACCGATTATCAGATCGACCACAACCTCACCGGCACGGCGACGTGGCGTCTCAACGACCGCATCGGCGGTACGTTCACGCTGGGCCAGAACCTCAATGCCCGAAACTTCCGGACCTTCTCGGTCATTGGGCGGGGCCTCATCGCACCGCAGCCGTTTAGCATTCTCAACACATTGGCGCGTGACCCGGCATCGGACTACCAGTACGAGATTCATAACGAGTCGTACTTCGGGCAGGAGACCTTCGACCTGTTCGATCAACTGTACTTCACGGCGGCGCTGCGCAACGACGGTTCGACGACCTTTGGCACGCAGAATCGCCGCAGTTGGTTCCCGAAGGCGAGCGCGGCGTGGACGTTCACAAACGCGTACAAGCCACGCCTCCTGACATTCGGGAAGGCGCGCATCTCGTACGGCGAAGCGGGGCAGGAGCCGCAACCCTATCTGACGTCGGCGACGTTCAGCGGCACCGCGCTCACCGGCAATATCTCGCAGGGCACGGGCCTCACGCCGACCCAGAGCGGCCAGGGCGGACTCGTCTCGACGGTGACCAAGCCAGCGAGCGCGCTCAATCCCGAGCGCACCAAGGAGCTCGAGGGAGGCTTCGACATCGGTTTCCTCGGTGAGAAGGCCGATCTGAGCGCGACATGGTACCGCGCCCAGACGTCGGACGTCATCCTGATCACGCCGACGCCACCGTCGAGCGGCTTCTCATCGGAGGCGAAAAACGCCGGCGTGTTCCGCAATTCGGGCACGGAGCTGTCGTTGAATCTCCGGCCGCTCACCCGCGCGGCGTACAGCTGGGACGTCGGTATGGGATGGGCCCGCAATCGCTCGCTCGCCGTCTCGATCGCCGGGGCGAGCTTCCTTCCGATCGACAACTTCTCCGGTCACACGGAGAACGTCGCGATGGTCGGTCAGCCGTTAGGCGTCATGCGTGGGTTGGGCTGGGTGCGGTGCGGCATGTCGAATTATTCCGATTTCCCCCAGCTCAATCTCGCCCAAGTTTGCGCCGGGAAGCCTCGTGGTGCCGTCTACATCAACGATGGCACCCATTGTAGCAGTCAACCGGGAATGCCCTGTGCCGATACCCGCGACCGCGTCATTGGCGATCCGAATCCGATTTGGACGGGCAACCTGCACAGCAGCTTCAGATATCGAAAGCTGGAGCTCTCGGGGCTCGTCGACATCAAGAAGGGCGGCGATGTCATCAACGGAACGCGCGGCGCGCTGCTTAGTTACGGCACCGACGCGGCGACGGCCGGCCGCGCGACGTGCACCGGCACGCATAACAGCGATTGCACGGGCAATCTCCACGCGTTCGGCGAGAGCGGCTTCTATCCCGGGCCGGTCGTTGGACCGGGGGCCGGCCAGAAGATTCCGATTGGCGAGAACTGGTATCGTACCAGCGGCCTCGCGGCGTGCCCATTCACGAGCATGGACGAACCGTGCGTCGAGAACGGCGGGTACGTGAAGCTGCGCGAGCTTTCCGTCGCCTACACCTTCGACGGTCCGTGGGTTGCCCGCTACCTGGGCCTAACGAACCTCGATGTGCGCGTGTCGGGCCGCAACCTGAAGACGTGGACCAAGTACAGGGGCCTCGATCCGGAAACGAATCTGGGCGGAGCCACCGCGCGCAGCTTTGGCGGCAACGACTACTTCAATCTGCCGCTGACGCGCTCGTTCGTGTTCACGGTCGGACTCAACCGCTAACGCGAGGGTGACAGACATGAGACGCATCTGGACCGTCGCGGTGGCAGTCCTGCTCACCGCGACCGCATGTACCAACTTCCTCGACGCACCGAAGGCGGTAGCCGATCCGAACAATCCAACGGTCGCGTCGCGCAATCAGCTCTTCGTCGGCGTGCAAGCCAACACGTTCGGCTACTACGAAGGCTATGTGCCAATGCTCGTGTGCATGTGGATGCAGCAATGCGCCGGCATCAACAGTCGCTTCGTGCAGACGGAGGGTGAGTACGGCATCACGGCCGGCTCCCTCGACTTCACCTTCTCCGGTGTGTACGTCGGCGGCGGCTTGATCGGCATTCGCGCCGTCGAGGCGAGCGCCGACGCCTCGGGTGACAAGTTGTACAAGGGCATCGCCGAGGTCCATGAGGCCATGATCATGATGCTCACGGCGGACGCCTGGGGCGACGTGCCGTATCGTGAGGCAGTGTCGAACAAATCGAATGCGGTGTTCGATCCACAGCTGCAGATCTATGATGATCTGCTCGCGCTACTCGACAAAGCCATCGCCGATCTCAATGGCGGGGGCGCCGGACCAGGTCCGATCGACCTGGTGTACGGCGGTGCCAAGACGCAATGGACGCAGGCGGCGCACACGCTGAAGGCGCGGATCTATCTTCATCGCGTCGAAAAGCTCGGCACCGGTGAATACACCAAGGCGCTCACCGAGGCCAACCTCGGCATCAGCACGCCTGACAACGATTGGCGCACGCAGCATTCTGCGGCCAATGCTGAGCGCAACGTCTGGCAGCAGTTCCAGACGACGTCCGGTTTTGGGCAGGACCTGGTTGCCGGCGCCGAGCTCGTGAACATCATGAAGGCGCAGAACGATCCGCGGCTCACGGATTACTTCGGCGAGAACCCGAATGGCGGGTTCGGCGGCTTCGACGCGACAGTCGGAACGACGGATTTGCACACCGTCTCGCCGCTCGCCGGCGGCCGCGCGTCGGACCCGACGTTTCGCCAGCCGCTCATCACCTATGATGAGAATCAACTCATCATCGCCGAGGCGTCGCTCCAAACGGGGAACGCCGCGGCGGCCGCGGCGGCGCTCCACAATGTCCGTAGCCTTCATGGCAAGCCGGACGTCGCGGCGACACTCGACGCGATCATGACCGAGAAGTACATCGCGCTGTTCCAGAATCCTGAAGTCTGGAACGATTACAAGCGAACCTGCTTGCCGGCGTTGAGCCCGGCCGTCGGGCACACGGTGATTCCGGGCCGCTTCCTCTATGGTCAGACCCAGGTGCAGACGGATCCTCAGCCGGCGAACCAGAACGACAACATCACGACGCGACGCAACGCCAACGATACGAACGCGTGTCAATAGATCCGAGGACACGGCGATGGCTCGCGGCCGTTACGGCCGCGAGTCTCGTCGTGTGCGGTTGTTACGGCTACGTCGCTCCGCAACGAGGCGCGTCGCTCGTCGGTCGCGAAGCGCAGCTCTTGCTGAGCGACTCCGGAGCGGTCGTGCTCACACCCGTGATCGGGCCAAGTGCCGAATCCATCACGGGTCGTATCGTGACCGACTCAGCGTCCAGCTACGTCGTGTCCCTCTCTAGCGTTAGGCGTCGCGGCGGTGAGGAGACGATGTGGCGCGGCGAGCGCGTGGCAATTTCGCGAGCACTA
>QHUV01000192.1 GCA_003222065.1 Gemmatimonadota bacterium
TGCTGCACACCACCGCGCCGGGCGTCACCGACACCTACCAAGGCGACGAGCTGTGGATGTTTGCGCTCGTGGACCCAGACAATCGGCGCGCCGTCGATTACAAAAGGCGTAACGAGCTCCTGGCAGCGATTTCCGCCCCTGGATCGTTACGTGCACTACACCCCTCCGACGAGCGATTGAAGCTCGGAATAGTGCAGCGCGTCCTCAACATACGCCGCAGCCACGCAGCGCTTTTCAGGGGAGGTTCGTACACGCCGCTCGACGTTCGTGGTCCCCAGGCAGCGCATCTCGTCGCCTACGCGAGACGCCATGAGACGGCACACGCGATCGTGATCGCCCCGCGACTCCTCGGTCCCCTGATGGGCCCAGACGGCACTTTGCCGGACTGGCGGGATACGGAGATCGCTCTGCCGCGGGACCTCGCTACCGGCACCTTACGCTCGGTTCTGCGCGACGAGGAAATTCCGATATCCGGTGATTCTCTTACACTTCCAGGCTCGGCCGCCCTCGGCGACCTGCCGGTCGCCTTATTGCTGAGTTCGTGAACGCGACCGATTATCGTTTCTCGTGCTATGATCGATCGTCAACACCATTGCGAGAAGCACCTGAGACAAAACGGCGCTTTGCTTCGATGACGGAGTACGCGACGGCAACGATAGTAGCTCAATCCTAGCGCTGGGTTCGCTAAGTCGGCGGCGCGCTGGCACGGAATACTCAACGAGAAATACTTTCAAGCTCGTCAAGGATGCCACAGCCGGCCCTGTGCCGCCCCTGTTGCATCTATTGACCAATGGGGTATTAGTCGCTCGAGAGTGTCCGTAGTACTCGAGGCATTACGAAATGACTTTGGTATCGATCAATTCTACGGTCGCCTATTTCTCGATGGAGATCTGCCTCGAACAGGCAGTTCCCACCTACAGTGGCGGCCTTGGTGTTTTGGCGGGTGACACACTGCGCTCCGCCGCTGATCTCGGCGTCCCGATGGTTGGCATCACGCTGCTCCACCGTAAGGGCTATTTCGAGCAGCATCTCGACGCCGCCGGTGCGCAGACCGAGCAGCCGGTAACGTGGCAGCCTGACGAGATTCTCGATCTCCTGCCGGTCAGCGCAATCGTACAGATCGAGGGGCGCCCCGTTCGCGTGCGAGCGTGGCGTTATATCATACGCGGTGTTTCCGGGCATGAAGTCCCCGTGTTTTTGCTCGACACGGCGGTTCCCGAGAATACGCCCTGGGATCAAACGCTCACCGATTACCTGTACGGCGGCGACAGCCACTATCGCCTCTGCCAGGAAGTGGTGCTCGGCATGGGCGGCGCGGCGATCTTGCGCGCGCTCGGCTACAACGGCGAGTTGCACTATCATCTCAATGAGGGCCACTCGGCGCTCCTCACGCTCTGTCTACTCGAGTGGCAACTCGACGGACGGGCGCGATTCGAGCTCGATGAAGGCGACCTCGATGCCGTGCGCCGACGCGTCGTGTTCACGACGCATACGCCGGTGCCGGCCGGCCACGACAAGTTCCCCATCGACATGGTGCGCCACGTGCTGGGCGCGGACCAGGTGGGGGTGCTGGAGAGCGCGAAGTGCATCGATGAGGGAACCCTCAACTTGACCCATCTCGCGCTCCGGCTCTCGCGCTTTGTCAACGGCGTGGCGATGAAGCATCGTGAGGTGTCGCAGGGAATGTTTCCGCGCTATCCGATCAACTCGATCACCAACGGGGTCCATGCGTCAACGTGGACCTCGCCGGCGTTTCAGTCCCTGTTCGATCGGCGGATCCCCGAATGGCGCGCGGACAACTACTACCTGCGCTACGCCATCGGTGTCCCGCTCCAGGAGATTCGGCAGGCTCACGCCGACGCGAAGCACGTGCTCCTCGACGAGATCAAGGCACGCAGCGGAACAGAGCTTGACCCCAAAGTCTTCACAATTGGCTTTGCGCGCCGCGCCACACCGTACAAGCGCGCCGACTTGGTGATCTCGAATCCGGAGCGCTTGCTCCAAATCGCCGACGCGATCGGTCCGATCCAGATCGTCTTCGGCGGCAAGGCGCATCCGCATGACGTCGGCGGCAAGGAGCTCGTCCGCCGGATCCACGAAGCGTCCCTGAAGCTGGCCGATGCGGTGAAGATCGTGTACGTCGAGAATTACGAGATGGAGATCGCGGCGAAGATGGTCGCCGGCGTCGATCTCTGGCTCAACAACCCGATGAAGCCTCTCGAGGCGTCAGGGACGAGCGGGATGAAGGCGGCGCTCAACGGCGTACCGAGTCTATCGGTGCTCGACGGGTGGTGGATCGAAGGCCACATCGAGGGTGTCACCGGCTGGTCGATTGGCACCTCGAGCGCGGAGGGCGATCAGTCGAAGGACGCGTCTGATCTCTTTCTCAAGCTCGAGCGAGTGATCCTCCCGCTGTTCTACGGCCTCCCCTTCGCGTACGCGGAGGTGATGCGTTCGGCGATCGCCTTGAACGGATCCTTCTTCAATACGCAGCGCATGGTCGAGCAGTATGTGCGTAACGCGTACTTCCCGGCGGCGTCGATGGTGGAAGAGACGGTCGCGTAGAGCGTGGTGCGTAGAGGGTTGAGCGTAGAGCGTAGAGCGCACGAATAAGGAAGCCCGGCACGCCATGGCGTGTCGGGCTTTTTTTCCGAACCCACGCTCAACGCCCCACGGTCTACGCTCCACGCCCCGCGCTCTACGCCCGTTCGAGCTCCTCTTCCATCTCCTCTGTCTTCCGCACCGCGCGCAACGCCACGCCACCGGCGATGATCGCGCCGAGGATGATGTAGATGTAGAAGGTGTAAAACCGCCACCAGAGGAGCGCCGCCGGAAAGGCGTGCGCCGGGATTACGCCGCCGAGCGCGGCGCGAAATGCCAGCTCGACGGCTCCGCCGCCGCCCGGCGCTGGGACCACCGCGGCACCATAGAGAAAGCCTAACGGCCAGAGCGCGAGCGGTGCGACGGGAACAGGCTCGATCACCGCGGGCAGTACGAGCGCCGGTAGGACACAAAGTCTCATCGCGACGTGAACGACCGACGCGACGAAGGCGGCAATCGCCCAGGTCACGTTCACGTGGCGCACCGCTTCCACTGCCAGGCGCACCTTGGCTAGCCACTGACGAATGACCCGCCAGCGTCCAGCGCGCAGGCCGATGCGCGCCGCCCACCGCGGCGGGGTGTAGGCGACGTCTCGTTTCGCGAGAACAAGTGCGAGCGCCGCGACGCCGAGCACGAACCCCGCGTAGAGACCGACGACTCCGACGAGGGCACCGAGGACCTTCCCTGCGTCGCGAAACACGATCGCCACCACGAGCACCACCAAGGCAAGCGAGAGCGCCTCGAGGAGTATTTCAGCGAAGAGGAGGACGAGCGCGTTCGTGGCCGCGATGCTGGCTTCGACGAGCACGAGGAAGCGCGCCGGCTCGGCCCCCGATCGCGCCGGTGTGATCGAGCCACCGAAATCTCCGGCGAGGCTGGTGCGCACCGAGACCATGAAGGGCAAACGCATGCGCACCGCGTTCGCGCTCCACGTCAGCTTGAGCGATCGCGCAACGATTTCCGCCAGCACGACGGCGGCGGCGAGGAGGTGCGACCGTAGTGGCAGCGCCAACGATCCCTGATCCCACCATTCGGCGATCATGTACGCCGAAACGCCGATCACCGCCGCGAACGACAGGCCGGTGAACAACCAGTGCTTGATCGGGCGCGTCACCGGCCGCGCATCTCGTGCTGTGATCGCAATCGGTGATCGTGGTGAGAGTCGAGCGACTCGTGCCGCTGCGGATCTGGAATTCTTCAAGTTCGTCACGTGTGCGTCAACGGCATCTCGCTTCAAGAAGAAGGCCTGCAACTGACACGCTTGGGCCCGTTCATTGCCTTTATCAGACACACCTATTCCGCCGCACCTTATGAAGAAGGCGAAGTCGCCGATCGAACTGCCCGGCGTCGTGACAGCCAGTCGCGACGTGCCAGGTGGCTATCGTATCAACATCGAGCTGGAGGCCGAGCGCGAACACGTGCCCGGCATCCTGCTCGTTCCCGACAGGAGCACCTGCCCCGACAACCGGTGTGCTGCCGCGTTACTCCTCCACGGCGTCACGTCGCGAAAGGAGCGGATGGCCGAGGGAATCGGTCGCGCCCTCCTGGCCTATAACATCGCGACGCTCTCGATCGATCTGCCGATGCACGGCGCGCGGAACGGCAGCGCCGAGCAGTTTTCGCTGCGGAATCCGCTGCAATTGATCGGCGCTTGGCGGCTCGCGCTGAGCGAAGTGCGCCACTCGTTGGACTATCTGAGCAATCTCGCCAGCGTGGATACGCAGCGACTGGCGTTGGTCGGCTATTCCCTGGGAGCGTATCTCGCCATCGTTGCCGCCGCGGAAGACGCCCGCGTCCGCGCTGTCGTTCTCGCATCCGGTGGCGATCTACCGGAAGAGATTCCGTTCGAGACAATCGTCCGTGCCGCGGCGGACCCGCTACGGTTCGTGCGCAAGCTCGCCGGCCGGCCGCTGCTCATGGTGAACGGCCGCTACGACCGCACAATCAGGGCGGAGCAAGCGGAACGCTTGTACAACGCGGCCGGCGATCCGAAGCAGATCCACTGGTACCACGGAGGACATTGGCCTCCCCAGCCGGCGATTGATTTCGGTGCCGAGTGGCTGGCCGGGCGTCTCGGTGAAGTGTGGCGGTCGACGCGAGAAGCGTGAATGAAAGATTTGTTTTCGGCGCCCCGCGGCTCGTGCACCGCCAGCGC
>QHUV01000193.1 GCA_003222065.1 Gemmatimonadota bacterium
CACCGGTGAAGATTTCCCCACGCTCATGCGCCGGCTTGTCCTGCAACCGGCAGGGATGATGCGGAGCACGTATGAGAATCCACTTCCGATGAGTCGACGCGGCGAGGCCGCGAGCGGACATGAGCAAATTGATACACCCGTACCCGGTGGGTTTCACGTGTATCCGGAGATGGCGGCGGCGGGGCTCTGGACGACGCCGTCCGATCTCGCGCGGTGGGCGATCGCGCTCGCCCACTCGTATCGCGGCGAGCGCGGTGGCGTGCTGTCACCGGCGATGGCCCGACAGATGGTATCGAGGCAGATGCATCAGCAGCCGCCCTATGGCGACGGCTACTGGGGGCTTGGTGTGGCCGTTAGCGGCGACGGTGACTCGTTGTCCTTCTCGCACGGCGGCCGCGACGAGGGATTCGTCGCCGACTTCTTCATGCGGCCGGCGAGCGGCCGCGGCCTCGTCATCATGATGAACGGCGTCGCCGGCGGATTGATGGGTGAGATCGAGCGCGCCTTCGCCGAGGAGTATGGGTTCGGCGCGCCGCCACGGATGACGCGCACCATCGTCGCGAAGCCGGCGTCCGAGCTCGGCCCCTACGTCGGCCGCTACGTCGGCGTCGCCGGCAAGGACACCGTGCGCTTCGACGTCAGCGTCGCGCCGGACGGCAAGACGCTCCAGGTGTACAACTCGGTCGGGAGACGGACGCTGCCGATCGCGCCGTTAGGCGGCGACCGTTTCGTCGGCCTCGAGGGCGGCGGCGAGTGGACGTTCGAGCGCGCCGCCGACGGCGCGGCTACGGTGCGATCGCTGGCAATCGGCACCGGGGCAAACAGGCGCGTGCTCGTTCGAGAGTAGACGCCCACGTCATCAGCTCGGCCTACTGGAAGAAGTACTTGGCGCCTAGCTGCACCCGCCAGCGCGAGAGCAGGTCTGGATCGTCGATGAAGGTGCGCGATGGGCCCGTGAAGTTGAACACCGGCGTGCCGTCCGGATCGAATCGTACGAACGTGAGCGGCGAGGTCGCCGTCGGATCGGCAATCTTGCGCACGCCCCAGTTCGAGTTGAGTAGGTTGCCCACGTTCATCACGTCGAGGCTCACCTGCAGCGTCTGCTGCTGACGCCCGCCCGGGAGCGCGATGTCCTGCAAGAACCGCATATCCACATTCGTGTACCATGGGTTCACGAGGCCGAAGCGGTCGGCGATCTGGCCACGGTGCTTGCCCAAGTAGGAGTCCTGGCGAATGAACGCATCGAGCTGCGACCACTGCTCAGCGGGTGAGATCGTCACGCTCCCGCGCACGAGCGGCGCGAACCGGATCTCGCTCTGCGAACGCGGGATGTAGATCAGATCGTTCCCGCCCGAGCCATCGCCGTTGACGTCGCCCGAGTAGATGAACGAGTAGCGATTCCCTCCGGCGCCCGCGAAGCGGTTGCCCTCGGCGACCTCCATGAACAGCCCGATCTGGGAATTGAAGCGGTTCGACCATCGCTTCACGTATGTCCCGTCACCGATGAGGCGGTGACGCTGCCCGAATTCCGAATAGCTGAGCTCCGGCCGATTCGGATCGCCCTTGATCGGTTGGTTCTGCCACAGCACACTCGCGATCTCGGTGGACTTGAGCGTGTTCTTCGCGTCCGTGAAGCTGTACCCGACGCCGGCGCTTCCGATGGTGAACGTCTTGCGCAACTGTCCAGTGGCGTTGAAGGAGTACCCCTTCCTCGTGTTGTCGATGACGTAGATGCCCGCGCCGCCGTCGGGGTTGAGCTCATTGTTCCCCGCTCCGCCGTAATACGGGCGTCCGTCGGGGAGCGTGCGCACCGGCCTAACGAGGTCCGCGTTGCGCATGAAGATGTTGTAGATGTCCTTCGCGTAGATCAGCTCGAGAACACCGCGCGTGCCCCAGGGCAGGTTCTGCTCGCCTGCCAGGTCGGTCGTCCACGTCTGCGGCCACTTGAAGTTCTTCGTCATCGCGTTGAGGTCGAACGACTGCTCGAGCACCGACCCCTGGCGCGTGGGAATCTGCGGTCCCTGCGGGTAGAGATTCGGATTCGCGCCCGGATTCGAGATCACGTTGCCGATCCAGACGAAGGGCACGCGCCCGGTGAACAACCCGCTGCCACCACGGAAGCGTGTACTCTGATCACCATGCACGTCCCAGTTGAAGCCGACGCGCGGTGAGAACATCGGCCTCGCACCGGGGAGTTTCGCCTGATCGATCGTCTCGGGTTGGCCGTTCTGATCCAGTGCCCTGAGGGACGTCGAAAATGGGTTCGCGACGGGATGCGTGAAATACGTCGGGAAATCCGTGCGCACGCCATATGTCAACGACAGGCGCGGCGTCGCGAAGTACTCGTCCTCGGCGTAGAACGAGAACTGGCCGACGTCGATGAGCTCACCCTTGTACGGGCCGCTGCCGATCATCGCGTTGAAGTTCTTGCGATTCGGATTCGCGGGATCGGTGGCTTGGAAGAATTCGGCGAGTGATGAGAAGGTGCTGCCTGGCGGAATCGCCGCCGGCAGGAAGAACACGCCGTTGCGGAAGATGTTGAAAGAATTGAAAAAGTTGAAACGTTCGAAGTTGCCGCCTAACGTGAACGTGTGTCCGCCTCTGAAAAAGCTGACGTTGTCCGTGACCTGATAGACGTCCTGATCGAGAATGTTATGAATGGAGAACGGCTCGTGTCCGGCCGTCGTATACGTGACGCCGGCTTCTCCGATCTCGATCGTCGGGAATGGCGCGCTGAACGGGCTCCGAAAATCGCGAAAGCGGTTGTAGCTCAGGAAGAGACGATTCGCCAGGCTGCTCGATCGACTGTTGAGCTCCGCCGCGATCGAATGCAGCTTGTTGTTCATGCGATAGCCGGAGTTCTGGAACGGCAGGCTGCTCGCGTTAGGCCCGCGGCCGGTGTTGTTGAAGCTCAGCACGAACGGGTGCGGCGGCAGGTCGCGCTTCGCGTCGAGAAAGTTGTACCGTATCGTGAACGTGCTCGCGCTATTGACGTTCCAGTCGAGCTTTGCGAGCAGCTTGTTGTTGTCAGTGCGGTTGGTGTATCCCTCGTAAGGCCCTGTTTCGTATCCGTAGGTCGCGAGACGCGCACGAATCGCGTCCATCGTCGCCGCATCGACGCGCGAGATGCCGAAGCCAGAGGCGCCATTCCGGCTCGCCACGAAGTTCGTTCCCGGATCCTTCGTCCGCTCGATCTCGCCGTCGATGAAGAAGAACAGCTTGTCGCGACGGATAGGACCGCTGAACGACACGCCCGATTGGTTGTAGCTCAGGCTCGGGTTCGCGACCACCCTTTGGCCGCTCACGCGATTGCCGATCATCGCATCGTTGCGGAGATACGAGTACGCCGATCCGCGGAAATCGTTGGTGCCGCTCTTCGTGACGGTGTTGATGCTGGCGCCGGTGAAGCCGCCCTGTCGCACGTCGAAGGGCGCGAGCGACACCTGCACTTGCTCTACCGCGTCGAACGGCACCGGCTCGGCGTTCGTCTGGCCACCGGGTGCCGGATCGTCGAGGCCGAACGAATTGCTGAAGTACGATCCGTCGAGCGAGATGCTGTTGTACAGCCAGTTGCGTCCGGCGAACGCGAAATTCCCGTCGCTGCGCGGATCGATGCGCGTCAAGTCGCGCGTGCTGCGCTTCACGGATGGGAGGAGCGACACCTGCAGCGGATCGACGAACGTCGCGGCGCCAGTCCGTGACGCTTCGGACTCGTCACGGCGCGCGCTCACCTGCACGCCAGTGAGCTGCGTGGCCGCGCGAGCGAGCATGAAGTCCACGCGCTGGGTCTCGCCGAGGGCGACGACGACATTCTCACGCGTGCGGGGCTCGAAGCCGAGAAGAGTCGCCTTGACCATATAAGGACCGCCGACGCGCACGTTAGGCAGCGTGTACGCGCCGCTTCCTCGCGAGAAAGCGCGGTATTGCGTCCCGCTCGGCAGGTGCGTGGCGACGATCGTCACGTTCGCGAGCGGTTCGCCGGTATCCTTGGTAATGAGTCCGGCGACGGATCCGGTGGTGACGCCCTGGCCTCTGCCGACGGCCACCGGGAGCGCGAGGAGAACGGGAGCGAGAAAGGACCAGCGGGATCGGAACGGCGGGGAGAGGAGCACAGGTCCTCCGAT
>QHUV01000194.1 GCA_003222065.1 Gemmatimonadota bacterium
AGACGGGGCGTTCGGGTCGACGCCGGGGGCAGTGAGATCGCACGCGGCGAGTGGAGCGACGAGCGCAACGACGAGCAGAAGTGAACAATCGAGTCGCATGGCGGAGCTCCGATGGAGGCCGTGCCACCAGCATTGCACGCCACGCACCCGAGGCCCACGATCCCGAAACGCAAGTTACAGCTTCACTTAACAAAGGGCGGCAGCGATGTCCGTCCGAGACGGAGGACAGGTCGCTGCCGCTCGAAGAGAACGATACCCTCGTGAGGCAGGATCTCAGAAGCCGCCCGATCGCACCGTCGACTTGTTGTAATCGAACTTGAGATCCGGCTCCGCCTTCAGGGCAATGAAGAAGTTGAAGGCAAAATTGCCGTTGGCCGATTGGGTGAACGCGAATACGGCGCGCCAGTCATGGAGGTCGCGCTGAAGCGTGACATAATGCTGGGCGAACTGGTGCTTCGTGAAATCGTATTGCGTGTTCCAGCTCACGGCCCATTTCTCCGTTAGGCTGAAACGGAGGTCGGCACCAAGGTTCGTCATTGGGGGATTGCGATAGAACGTCGCGCCAGCAATTCCCGGGGTGAGCGGGTTCTGCGCGGATGTCGTCTGCGCCTGGGACTGTATCACGCAGGTCTGGTACACGGTCTGGACGACGACAGGATCTGTTCCCGCTTCAGCCGCGAGCTGACGGCAACGCGCCAAGGGATCGATCACGACGACGTTTGCCTGGCTGCCGACCGGTGGTCGTGTTCGGTTCGATGAGAAGGTCAGTGCCGCGCTCCATCCCTGCGACGGTGGCACGATGAACTGCGTGCCGCGCGCTCCGCTGCCGGCCACGGGCTGGTTCGAGATCTGACGCACGTATTGATCGTCGCGCTGGCCGGTCTGGTCGGGCGTTGGCGAGGCCGTCGGGCGCTGGTCGTTAGGTACCGCTCGGCCGAAAAGACGAGTCAAGACCGTGAATGGATTATTTCCCTGCGCCAGGTTGAAGGATGCGGAAACGGTTTCGAGGTACGGCTTGAAAACCGCCGTGTCGCTCAGCGGACTACCCTGAAAGAGCGAATAACCGGAACTGAACTGAAATCCGGGGAGCAGATCCGACGATACGTTGTAGCTGAACGTGGACGTCGTTAGGCCACGAATCGCCTTGTGCGCGGCATGAGCCTGATCGATGTTGTAGCTCAGCGACGAAAAGGAGAGCGAAAGCAGCTTGATCTTCTCGGAGGCATCCGCACTCGTATCGGTTCGCGAGCGAACCTTTGCCTCGATGTTCTGATTCAGCCCGAACGTCAATTGGTTGGTCTGCAGTCCAGTGAACTCGTGTGCCTTCGACCGACCGGCCGCTCTGAGGTATTCCGCGCTCACGTCGGCGCGCGGCGCGTAGTTGTAGCTAATCGAGGGCTGTAGGGTGTGCCGCAAACGCGAGAATGGCCCGAAGCCGGGGAGCAAACCGTAGATCGCCGGCGATGCCGCGAGCGAAAACGAAGGAGTCTTCGACTGATGGACAAACTTGCCATCGCTGAGATTCGTGCGCAGCCAGAATGGACCCGAGGTGACGTTCGCGAGGCCGACGCTTGGCGTCACGTTGAATAGACTGCGAAAGAGCGGTGGGAGCTGAAAGTTCGGCGTCCAATCGATCTCGGTCTTGTAAAAGTTCGGAAAGATGCGATCGCCTAACGACGCGCCACTTGTTGCGTCGTTGAGGGTGACCTTTTGCGGGTAATCGAACAACTCCTCATTGACGGTAAAAAGGTTGCCGAGGGCATAGCCGAAGATGGTAATTGGCGTATCGAATCTCGCCGCCGTCAGGTAGTGATCTCGCTTGGTGCGCACGCTGTCGAGCAGACCGTTCGCCCCGGTGATGTACCGGAACGCGAAGTCGCCGGTCTGATCGATGTGCAGCGACTGTTGCGCGCTGTAGTTGAAGTTCGGCGTCCACTGCAGCCACGACGCGAGATTGAGAGGCCCCGTGCTGAGCGAGACCTGTGGCAAGCTCTGGTCGACCTGCGGGCGGCCGGGATGCTGCTCCCGAGATCCCCCCAACTGCAACTGCGCGGGGCCGATCTTGTCGCTGTAATTGAACGACGATCGGATGTTCGCCAGCGCCGTGTAAGGGTTGAACGTGTTCTGACGTTGCAGCGTCGTGCTCGTCACGTAGTTCACGTCGGACGAAAAGCGACGGTCGCGCGTGAACGACTGGCGGTGGTCCCACGTCAGCGCAAGGTTCGTCTGACCGTCGCGCTGCCGCATATAGGACGACGCCAGATTACCGGTCAAGAAGCGGTCGAGCCAATTGTAGCGCCATTCTCCGCTGTACTTCACCCATCCCGGGTCACCCTGTGTCGCACCTGCGCTGCTGCGCCAGTCGAACCAGGCCGACGCGTCCATGTAGTCATTGATCGAAAGGAAGTACCCGACGTTCTCGACGTTGCGGCGGTACGATGGATTGGTGCGGATGAGATCCGAGACGCCAAAACGCGGCGTCAGGATGCCGCTGTGCCGCCCAGGACGCATGTCGGAGAACATGAACGGCAGCCACATTACTGGGATGTCCTTGATGTACAGGACTGCCGGTCGTGCCACGAGTGTGTTCGCGCCCGAACGCTTCACCTCGTCGAACTTGAAGTGGTAATCCGGAATCGAGTCGGTGCAGCTCGTGAGCTCACCACCAAGGCCATAGAAAGCCGAGCTTTTTCCGGCCGCGGAATCGCCCAGGATCGCCTTCCCTTTCTGGGCGCTAATCTGCCAGACGGCCCCCGTGTTCGCGGAGAACCTCGGGTTACTGATCGTAGCGGACCGTTCGTTGAGACTATACTCAAGTCTCCCACGGCCGACGACGTCCGCCTGACCGCTCCCGGGATCGTGCATGACGATGGTCTGTCCGATCGCCGTCGCGACTTTCGTGCGTTGATTGAAGAACACGCCCGTGTCGGCGTACACGGTTTGGGAGTCACCACGCTGCACGATCGCCCGCTTGCTCGCGGCACCGAGGATCTGGAACAGATCATTCTGGGCGTCGAAGGTGACACGATCGCCCTCGTAGCGCGTGACGGTGTAGCCGCTCTTGCGCAATAGCGCCTGCATTACGGAATCCGGCGGCGACAGCCGCAGTTTGGCTGCCATCGCACTGTCGACGCCTGTGGTGTCGCGTCGTGTGGTGTCACGACGGGGCGCTTGGATCTGTGGCCGCGGCAACCGTTGCGCGCGTAGCGTCGTTAGGGCCACGAGCCCCATGATGAGAGCGAGTCCGACGACGCGCCAGCGTCTCACGCCGGTACGCCCTCCTCCGCGCTCACCTCCGCGTCGCGCCGCTGCTTCTTACGATAGATCACGTACGCGACGGCGACGCTCATCTCGTACAAAAGGTATAACGGGATCGCGAGCGCGATTGTCGTCGTGAGTAAGTCGCCTGGCGTAATGATGGCCGCCGCGCCATAGCTGATCACGAGTGCGTAGCGCCGAAACTTGCCCAGCGTTTGCGGCGAGACGATGCCCAGCGCCGATAGTCCGACGATCACAATCGGCACCTCGAACACACCGCCGAACGCGAGACACATGCTGGTCACGAATCCGAAATACTCGGACACGGTAATCATTGGCGTGAGCGACTGCGCCTCGAGGCCGAACAGAAACTTGAGCGTCAGCGGCAAAACGAGGAAATACGCGAGGGCGACGCCACCGAGAAACAGCAACGTGGCTGCCAGCAGTACGGGGATGACAACGCGCCGCTCGTGCTTGTACAGCGCCGGTGATAGGAACGCCCATACGTTGTAACCGATCACCGGGAGCGCGACAACGATGCCCACCACGAGTGACATCTGCAGAATCGCCGAGAACGTGTCTCCCGGATGCGTGTAGACCAGCGTTTGCCCGCGCAGGTATGGAAGCACAGGCTGCTGGAGCACGCGGATCAAGTCGAGCTTGAACGTCAGGAGAAATCCGATCCCCACACCGACGACCAGCGCGCCGAGCGAATAGATGATGCGCCAACGCAGTTCCTCGAGATGATCGAGGAACGGCATCTCACCCGTCGGCGACTTGGGGATGGCCATGGATTCCAGCTACTACACGACTGTGGCTCGAAAGAGCCGTGACATCCGACGCTTACTTCGTGGTGCGGAGCAGGTCCCGCGCCAGGCTCGCCTCATCGCTGCTCGGATAGTCTTTGACAATGCGGTTCAAGGCCGCACGCGCCGGAGTGTTCTTCTTCTGCGCGATGAGGGACAGCGCGTACTTGTATAGCGCCGTCGGCGCCGCCTTCGACTGCGGGTACTTGGAGACCACCAATTGATACACTGAATCGGCCGCCGCCGCATTCTTCTCCTCGGCGAACGACTGACCGATGTATAGCTGTGCGGAAGGAGCTTCCTCGAATTTCGGATATCTCACCAGGAGATCCTGGAAACCCGAGCGCGCGACGCCAAAGCTGCCACGCTGCATTTGATCAAACGCGATCTGGAAAAGTTGTGCTGGTCCCGGCGCGCCCTGAGGGAGAACCGCGTACTGAGTAACCGGAGTGAATCATTCGCGCGCGCGATCAACATCAATGCGGTGTCGGCTTGGGCGCGCCGCGTCGTGTCCGTCTGCGCGATCGAGCTACGAAGCGCCCGCAACTCATCCTGCAACGTGCGGATGTCACCCGTGCTCGCGAGACATCCCGTCGTGCCCAGGGCGAGCACGACGGATCTGGACGCGAGGAAGCGTATTCGCGTCCCACGCGTCCGGCGCTGCCGGAGCGACTGCATCATCATGTCCTCGGTCTGTTGAGCCGCGATCCACCGGCGGTGATCTCGAACTCATCGCGGCGATTCTGCGCCCAGGCATTCTCGTCGTGCCCATCAGAGACGGGACGACCCTCGCCGAAGCTCACCGTCTCGACGCGCGTCGCGGCGACGCCGCGCTCGGTGAGATACCGCTTCGCGCTCGCTGCGCGACGCTGACCCAGCGCGATGTTGTACTCGACCGAGCCGCGCTCATCGGTGTGGCCGGCGACGCGAATCGTGAGATCGGGGTTCGCCATGAGCACTGGAACCTTCGCATCCAGCGTTGCCCGCGCATCGTCACGCAGTTCCGACCGGTCGAAATCGAAGTGAACTACCGCGGTGACGGTGTTGCGGAGTCCTGTTTGGTCGCCTGCTGCCGTCGCGGCTTCGTTGGCGCGACGAACGCTGTCGTCGTACGCGCGCTGCCGCGCGAGCGCCGCATCGCGCGCAGCCTGTGCGCGAGCGATCGAGTCACGAATAGCGGCGCTGTCGACCGTCGGCGCAGCCGGGGCCGGTGCAGGTGCGGGCGCGACTTCCGGTTTCTTGTGGCACGCACCGATAACGACTATCGAGGCGACCACGGCGATCGAGATCGAGCGAGCAGCGGCACGGGAGTGTGCTGTCATCGAAGATTCTCTCCTGAAAGGCTAAGGTGGGAGGACGTGTGGGGACCACAGGAGGGGACTTTCGGCGCCGAAGCGATGACGCCGTCCTACGGACGACTAGCAGCGGTTGTCGATGCACTCGACCCAAGACGAG
>QHUV01000195.1 GCA_003222065.1 Gemmatimonadota bacterium
AGTAGATGGCGCCATACAGCACACCGCGCACGTTCTCCTCGAGCGATGTCATCAACTCCTGATAGCGCGGCGCAATCTTGCTTCTTAAGTACGCGCCAATGCGCTCGGCGTCGATCATGAAGTAGAACGCCGTGAAAATGAAGATCGTCGCGGCAATTGCGAAACTGCCTAACGCGGCGCGGATCGTGTTCGGTATGCTCGTTCCATAGTTCGACGCGATGACCACCCAGCGCTCCACCGACTCTCCCGTGTTCGCCTTCTGCATGAACGGTATGCGGTGGAGCGCGGCGTCGATCTTCGCCGCGATTCCCTGTCGATGGGCATCGACGTAAGTCGCGACATCGGCGATCTCCAGGTAGCTGTAGATCAGGAGCGCGATCACGGGGACGATGACGATCAGCAGCGTGATCGTCGCTGAGGTCGTGCGATTCGGAATCGCTTTCAGAAAGCGCAGATAGACGGGACGCAAGTAGACGGCAACGACAACGCCAAGGATGGTGGCGATGATCACCGTGCGCACCATCCAGAGAAACAACAACAGCACGATGACGAACAGCGTCGTCGTCAGGAGCATCCGCCGGAATTCCGGCAGCGTCAGTTCGGCGAGGTTCTGATTCGTCCGGCGCTCGGTCCGTCGACGGTCACCGAGAGTGGGTCGTGCAGTCTCCGTCATGAAATACTCAACGCAGCGCCTGCTCGATGTCGGCGATGAGATCCCCGGCCGACTCGATGCCGACGCTGAGGCGGAGAAATCCGTCGGGCACGCCGGCGCGCGCGCGTTGTTCCGCGTCCACGTGGTGATGCGACGTGAAACGCGGTTCGGATACGAGCGACTCCACGCTGCCGAGACTCGGGGCGTGCCGGAACAACTTGAGCTTCCGCACGAATCGCTCGGCGGCGCGCGCTCCGCCGGAGAGTTCGAGCGCCATCATGCCACCGAACCCATCAAGAAGCGTGCGCGCGATGTCGTGGTCCGGGTGCGAGGCGAGACCGGGATAGTGGGTCCGCTTCACTTCCTTCCGCTCCGTGCACCATTCCGCGATCCGCAGCGCATTCTCGTTCTGCCGCCGGACGCGAAGGTCCAGCGTTTTGAGACCACGCTCGAGCAGCCAGCAGGCGAACGGGTCGGGAGCCTGACCCCACACCATCATCTTCTGGCGCACCTCCTCGATATACGCCTCCGTGCCACACACGACGCCGCCTAACACATCCGAATGGCCATTGAGGAATTTCGTCGCCGAGTGAATGACGACGTCCGCGCCGTGCTCGATGGGGCGGAGATTCACCGGGCTCGCGAACGTCGAGTCGACGACGAGCGCGATGCCCGCTTCCTTCGTGAACTGGCTCACCGGCCGCAGATCGAGGACGCGACACGTCGGATTCACTGGCGTCTCGAGGAAGATCGCGCGCGTCTCCTTGCGCATCTTCCGCCGCCACACGCGCGTCTCGGTCGGATCCAGCATCGTGACGTCGATGCCGAACGTCGCGAACTCCTGCACAAAGAGACGCTGCGTGCCACCGTAGATCCACGCGCTGGCGAGGAGGTGATCGCCAGGTCGTAAAAGGGCAAGGAGCGCGCACGCCGTTGCCCCCTGTCCGCTCGCCAGCACCACCGCTGCTTCCGCGCCCTCGAGCGCCGCGACGCGTCGTTGTACCAGCTCTGCGTTCGGTGCATTGCCATATCGCGGGTAACGCAGCCCCTCGGCGGTGCCGACTTCCTGGATGAAGTTTACTGATTGATAAAGTGGGGACACGACGGGAGTGTCCACGTCGTGCTCTTCGTCGCCCGCGTGCAGCGCGAGCGTCGCGAGGTCGTGCGTGCGAGATTTGCGGCTTGCCATGGGGCGTCGGGCTAGGCGAGGGCGCCGCGACGCCCTCGGCTGTCGAGATCCGGCTTGATGACGCGGACGATCTCCGAGGCCGAAGCACCGACGACGTCGCGGAGGACGACGTCGCCGAATGGTATATCGTCATCGACGCGCACGGTGGCTAATTCGTGCCGCCGCGGTCCGTACACCCAGGCGAGCTCGCCGTCCATGAGCAAACGCTCACGCGCATTGTCGGGATGCATGAAGACCATGGGGCCCCGGTCTTCGTCTCGCAGACTGGTCGCGACCAGTCGCGCCACGCGGAGCGGTCGATTGATGGTATCATCCGCCACGGTGCGCTCCCACGACGACGTAATCGTCGCCGACATGCATAACGAGTCGACGCCGGAGGAGCGTGTCGAGCGCCGCCTCGATCGCCCGTGGATCGAGCCCGAGCTGCTTCGCGAGCTCCGCCGGCGCCGCGGCGCCGAGCTGCTGGACGGCCTCCCACACGCGCCGTTCCTCCGCCGTTAGGGTGCCGACGACGTGAATGCCATCCGCTTGCTCGAGCACCAGCGCCAGCCCGCGGCGCTCCAACACCGCTTCGATCGCCTCCCAATGCTCGTCCGTCACGCCGCGGAAGAGAAAATAGGCTTCCCGGGGCGGGTTGGCCGCCTCATACCGCAGGAGCAGCTTGGCGATGACCTCGTCCGCGCACGAGAAATCGATCATCGAGACCTGCGAGAAGTCGATCACCGTCAACGTTCGGTCGTGCGCCTCGTCAAGCAATCGCTCGATCTGGTCGCGCACCGCCGCGCCGGTCGGACGCGTGACGAGGTTGGAATACAGGTCGCACGCGACGGTCTGGCGAAGCACCGAGCTGAGGTCGATGTGATGCATCACCGTTGCGTTCGAGAGGACGTCCGTTGCGGAGCTTGCGGCGTTCCACGCTCTGGAATCGTGACCTGAACCTGCGCGCCAGGGAAGGGAGGCAAGTGCTCGGCCAATGGTACGTCGTCGTCCCAGTTTGGCACGATTGCGATTCGTGCCGTGCCGCTCCGAACCCCGAGCTTACCATCCCAGCGGCCGAGATAGCGTCGCACGCCGGCGAGCCCTTGTCCGCGACCGGGATCACGAAAGCGACTCACGCCGCGAATCACCGCATCCTCGAGTGCCGCGGCGTCGTCCCATCGGTCACTGCGCTCCTTGCCTGGCGCGCTCTCGAGCGACTGGCGAAATCCGACGCCGGCGTCAGCGACGGCAATAACGACGACGCGCCGACCGAGCCGCTTCGTCCAGCGATACGTCTGCACCATCACCCAGCCGCCACGCCCTGCATGCTCGACGATGTTTTGGCAGATCTCGGAGAGGGTCATCGCGAAGCCCACCGTCGCCTTCGCATCGAGGTTGAGCTCGCGCAGCATCAGCTGCGCCTTTTGCTGAATGCGCCCGACGACGTCGTGCACGTCCTCGCTCTTCGCGACGCTCGTGATCTCGAGGAGCACATTCGAATCGGCGCTGCCGGCACGCTTCGGATAGTTGCCGCGAAGCTCATACAACTCCTCGGCATATCGAAAAAATCCCGCGCGCGCCCAGTAGGACGCCGTTTCGTCCAGCTCGGGCACGGCGAGCGTCGGCCTCTCCGAGCGGGTCTGCGCGAGCGTGAGTAGTGCCGTCAGCCCAAACGGCGACGCCCACCGCACGTGACGCGCATCGAGGAGGACTTTTTCGTCCGCCGAGACCGTCGCTAGTTGACGCAGGACGTCGTCGAACGAGTGATCGTCCAAGGATGGTGGAACGTTGACGACGGTCGTCACCTGAGGCTCAGCTCTCCGCGCAGGAAGTTGGCGAGCCCGGTGGCGCCTCGGTGCTCGAGGTTGCGCGCCGCCGCGCGATGCGCGGCACCCAGTGCTTCGCCTAATCTGTCGCCTACGATCAGCCGGGAAAAATACGTCGCCCCCCAAACGTCGCCACAGCCTGTCGGATCGCCGCCGCCCGGCGCGACGCGCGCGACCTCCGCTGGCACGAGCGCCGTGCGCACGGCGCCCAGTGCGCCGGTGCCGCCGCGCGGCGCCGTCGACAATCCCGATCTCGGTGGCAGATCGGCAATCGAATCGAATCCTGGTGCGGCGAAGTACACCGCTCCGCGCTTCGCCAACGTCACCGCCAGGCAGGAGACGCCCGCCGCCAGCGCCGTCGCCGAGAGCGCCATCGGATCCGGAGCCATCATCGCCATCTCATCCTCATTCACTTGCAGGAGATCGAAACACCCGCACCACTCGGCGACGTTAGGCAATGGCTCCGGTGTCCGCAGTCCGTTTGCCTGCACCGCCATGACCTTCATGTGCAGGTCGCAGTAAATCGGGCCGCGGAAATACTGCCGCAGCAGCTGAGTGGTCTGGAGATCGAGCTCCCAGCCGCTGAGGAAATTGATGTACAAGGCGTCGACGCGCGCGAGGTCGAGGAGCGGCTTGAGGCCGGTCCAGGACCATCCGGGCACACCGCCGCTGAGGAACTCGCTCCGCCGATCATCGCTGTGGTAGCGCAGTTCGACGCGTTGATTCGGTGCCTCGACCTCGACGAGGGCGGCATCTGGTGCCATGCGACGCAGCGATCGAAGAAATGCCTGCGCGCGCGGGGCGAGATCCCGCCCGACCTTGATGAGGGGCACGATCTCCCAATCGCCCGGCAGCGCGGCGTCCAGTCCCGCGAGCGCGTACGAGATGCCGCCCCATTCTTCGACGGCAACACCGCGAGCGTCTCGGCCGTAGATCACATCCCACACCATCGTGCCGATGACGCCGATTCGGCGCTTAGATGACTGCTTGATTGCCATCGGCGGCGAGCTAGTTCAGCCCCATGCCCGTGCCGAGGCGAAACGTCGCGACCGCGCCGACGACGCCGGCGGTGCCCGGCAGCGCGCCAGGAACGATGCGCGCCGCGTCGACGGCCGGACGAAACGCGCGGCGCCGCACCTCCGCGCGCAGCGGCACGAACAGCGTGTCACCCGCTTGCGTCACGCCGCCCGCGATCACCACGACGTCGGCGTTGAAAGTGTTTAGCAAATTCGCAACGCCGGCGCCGAGGTAGCGCGCCGTGTCGCGCACGATCTCGCTCGCGACCGCGTCGCCCTGATGCGCGGCGCGGTACACCGTTTCCGCCGTGATCGACTCGAGTCGCCCGTCGACCATCGACGGGAGTAACGAAGCGGTTTCCTCGCGCACCAGCACTTCGCGCGCGCGCGTCGCGATCGCCGGCCCCGACGCGTACGCCTCGAGACAGCCATAGTTGCCACACTTGCAGTGGCGTCCGTTGAGATCGATGGTCGTGTGGCCGATCTCGCCCGCGACGTCCGACGCGCCATGAAACAACTTTCCACCGATGATCAATCCACCGCCGATGCCGGTGCCGATCGTCATCCCGATCACGTCGGTGCCGCCTTGCGCCGCGCCCTGCCACCATTCGCCCACCGTCGCGCAGTTCGCATCGTTGTCCAACGTCGCTGGCAGATTGAGTCGCTCGGCGATGCGATCGCGGAGCGGAAAGTTGCGCCACCCCAAATTCGGCGCGACGATCACGAGACCTTTGTCGCGATCGAGTGGCCCTGGCGCGCCAATGCCCACGCCGATGACATCGCTCCGATGCGCGTTCGTCTGTGCGATCGTGTCGAGTATGACGCCCTCGATCAAGCCAACGATGCGATCAG
>QHUV01000725.1 GCA_003222065.1 Gemmatimonadota bacterium
AAGATCGCGCGTGTCGCCGATCGCGTCGGTTCCATCGAGCGCGGCAAGGACGCCGATCTCGTCGTGCTCGACGGGCCCTGGTTCGAGCCCAAGACCCGCGTCGACCTGGTGTACGTGGATGGCGCCGTCGCGTATGATCGCGCGAAGGAGGAACGATGAGCGTAGAGCGTAGAAGGTGGCGCATAGAGCGTCGGCTCCTCCTGGTGGCGATGCTTTCGTTCGCCGGGCAGCCGCTCGCGGCCCAGCGCACAGGCGTCATCGCCATTCGCGGCGGTACCGTCCTAACGATTGCCGGTCCCGTGATTCGCGGCGGCACGGTTCTCATCCGTGGCGGTAAGATCGCCGCCGTCGGAGTCAACGTCCCCATACCTAACGACGCCACGGTCGTCGACGCGTCGGGCAAGTACGTCATGCCCGGACTCATCGACGCCATGTCATATTTCGGCATCGACGCGCAGGACTTGGCGGAATCGAGCGAGCCGATCACGCCGGAGCTCCGGATCATCGACGCGTACGATCCCACGGGCCAAGGTTTCGCGAGCGGCGCCGGACCGCTGCGCGCCAACGAGTTGCTCATCGGCGGCGTGACCGCCCAGTACGTGGGTCCCGGCGATGCGACGATCGTCAGCGGACAGGGCGCGATCGTCAAGACGGCCGGTCGGAGTCTCGCTGATCTCGTCGTCAAAGAGCCGGCGGGAATGGACCTGTCTGTCGGTGCCGGCCCGACGAAGACCTTTCGCGCGAAGAATCGCACACCGAATACGCACCCCGCGGTGATGTCGCTCCTGCGTCAATCACTCATCAAGGCGCAGGAGTACGATCGTGCGTGGCAAGCGTACAGGGGATCTGATTCCACGCGCGGGCGGACACCGGCCCCCAAGCGGGAGCCGGGAATGGATGCCTTGGTGAAGATGCTGCATCGCCAGATGCCGGCGCGGATCCAGGCGAACACGGTGACTGATATTCGCGGTGCGATGCGTCTCGCCGATGAATTCGGATTCGACCTCATCATCAACGGTGGCGCGCAAGCATATCAGATGAAGGACGAGCTGGCGGCCAAGAAAATTCCTGTCGTGCTCGGGCCGATTTCGCATCCGTTCATCTCTGGCGAGGAGATCCCTGATCTCAAGGAATATCCCGCGCCTGACGAGCGGAACGCGGGCTGGCTGCGACAAGCGGGCGTGCCGATTGCCATTGCCAGCTACTCTCATGGCCTCGGCGGCCTCGCGCAGCCGATTACCGCCAAGTGGCTGTTGATCGACGCGGCGCTCGCCGAGGGCTATGGGCTCTCGGAGGACGACATTCTTCGCGCCCTGACGCTCTCGCCGGCACAAATTCTCGGCGTGGCGGACCGGTTAGGCAGCCTCGAGGTCGGCAAGGACGCCGACGTCATCGTGCTCGATGGTCCGCCGCTGAAGATGAAGACTTGGGTCGAGCGTGTGTATGTCAGCGGCGAGCTGGTCTACGATCGTTCGAACGCCGGCGCTGTCCTCGCCGGCGAACAGCGACGGGCGCCCTGACACACTGTCATCCCGAGCGCAGCGAGGGATCTGCACTTGATGGGCTAAGTGCAGATCCCTCGTCGCTTCGCTCCTCGGGATGACAGAAAGGCTCGCTGTCGCCGTCCCCGGATCACTGAGGGGCGTTAGCGACGAGATCGTCGCCCGCGCGGCGTTGAGCTTCGCCAGCCACGTCGTGTTATCGCCGGCGGCGAGTGCGGCCTCGGCCTCGATCATTCGCGCCTCGATGCCACTCGCGTGGACGACAGGCGCCGACAGCGTGTTGTATTTCAGAAATCGCACCATCGGCGTGACGTTATCGAATCGCGAGAGACCATTATTCCCCGTCGGGATCTCCAGCGGAAGGCGCGGATCGGTGCTCGAACCAAACGGAAGGCCGTTTACACCTTCGCGATCGGAGACGGAAAGCCGGTCCGCGTTGAAGATGTCCTGATACATGAAGTTGTTTTCGCGGCCCGTCGCCGTGCTGTGGTACGTACGGTACACGAAGTTATCGGGAACGCTGGCTACGGCAGCAGCTGCGGCAGTGAATCCTGCGAGGTCGGACTGATTCTTGGCGAGATTCAGAAGTGCGCGGCCTCGCAACACCGCTTCCAGATTCGTCACCGTCGCGTCGCCATTCGCGTTCTGCTTCGCGAGATCGAGACGCGCGATCGCTCGCTGGAAGGTTTGCGTCGTTGTCTGAGGATCACCGTACACGAGGGCAGGCTCCGTCGTGCTGAACGGAACGCCCGAGCAATAATCCTCTGCCAGCAGGATGTGCACGAGTGCGGAGATCGCGTACATCTCGCCGACGCGAGGATCCTTGGTGTTGAAGCTTGCCAGCGCTTTCGCTGCTCTCTCGGCGCCTTCGCGCGCCCGATGCAGGTTGAGATAGGTCGGCTGCCAAGCAGCGGCTTCCTCGCGCACGGCACGCAGGTCCATCTGCTTCACTTCCGGCGGTGTTCCACCAAAGCGTGCCTCGTCCGTAAACCAGGCGCCGGCTTCGACGAGGCCGAGGAACGACGTTCCGGTGCCACCGCTGCCGTCGGCGGCGAGGGCGAAGTCGCCAATCGCCCCATTGTAGAGTGCGACCGCACCCTGCGCGGTACTGAGCGAGCCTGGATCGATGACGTCTGGATTGTCGGACGTCAGCAGCGAGTCCGCTTTGCACGACGCGACGATGAGCGCGGCGACCACCGCGAGCGCCGCGCCGAGCGTGCGTCGCGTGAATGTCGATGTATGTCTCATGAGGGCATCATCCTCTCTGGATAGCGTGGCATGGTCGGAGCGCATCAGAAACCGAGGGTCATGCGCACCGTCCAGATGCGCGGCGGCGTCAGCTGCACGAAGTTGTAAACGGCTGCGTCGTTGCCTTGGGTTGCGATCTCGGGATCCCAGCTCTTGAAGTTGGACCAGAGGCCGAGATTGCGAGCCGTTAGGCGCAGCGAAGCGCTGCGCACCCCGCCGCGCGCTAGATATCGTTCTGG
>QHUV01000726.1 GCA_003222065.1 Gemmatimonadota bacterium
GACGCGAGCACCCGATTCTGCGCGCTCCCAATGCGTGACAGCATGCCTTCGGCCTCGATGCGCGACGCGATGTCGGGCCGAATGAGATACGTCGGTGTCTTGAAAACTTCCTCATTCAAGAAGCGCATCGCCTCGATTTCACGCGCGCGCGGGAGCGCCGAATAGACGGCGCCCTGCTGACTCCCCGACTTGTATTGCACCGTGCCGCCGCCGATGATCGTCGCGACATGACCAGCTTCGGTCGCCCACTGACCAACGGTCCGATCATAAAGCTCCTTGAGCAGATCGTTGTCCTCGCCCGGACGAGTGCCCGCACTCGGGATATAACCAACCACGCGCGCGATGTTCTTGAAGCCGAGCCGTGTGGACCTCACCGGATCAGCGTCGCCGACAGCCTCATTCAACGTCCCATATTGCCCGAACGCATTGTTCCCGGAGAAGCGATACCAGGGCACCGAGTCCTGCATTCGCGCCCACTGCTCGAGCGTCGCGCGCTCGTCATCGGGCGTCTCGGCGGTGATTTCCTTGTATCCCCACATGATCGTGTACCTATCCCACGGTCCGACACGCGGCGTGATATCGCTGAGCGGAAGCTTGTCTTCCGGCTGCGCGACATAGTTCATGCGCGAGTAGTCCATGATGCTCGGGCTGTGGCCCATGCGGTGGACCCAGCTTGCACTGCGGATGCTGTCGGCCGGATACGTCGAGCTGCCGATCTGATCGTGCTGCAAGCCGATCGTGTGGCCGATCTCATGAGCGACGCCCCACTCGAGCAGCTTGCCCATGAGCGAATCGGGGAAGGGAATCGTTCGCGCCCGCGGATCGACCTGTGCCGCCTGCGTGAAGTAATTGTTCTGAAGTTGACGCCTGTACGCATCGATCTTCGGTGAACCCTCGGCCAGCTCGCTCCACACGCCCTTTCGCAGGTCGTCGAGCATGTCGGCCAAAGAGTAGACCTGCTTTTTCGGGTAACAGAGATTTCCCTCGCGCCGATTGGAGCACTCGAGCCGCCAGCGCGTGATGTATTCCTTCGTCACGGCACGCTGATCACGGCTACCGAAATCCACGGTGCGGACGCTGAAGAAGCCGATCCGCTCGTCCGCGCGGCGCGGCTGCATCGGCTGCTCTGGAAGCCTAACGATGCTCCAGTGGGCGACGACGCTCTGTGCCTGTTGCGCCGCCGCGCCGGCACCGCCGCCACCACCGCCCCGGCCGGCCGTCGCGCTTCCTCCGGGCACGCCTGTCTGCGTCGCTTCGATCTCGACGTTGTCAGGAAACGCGATCGCTCGCTCGACATACGAGCGGTTGGCGTCGATTTGGCCGCGAATCGCCGCGATCTCCGAGACGTTCGTCGTGAACAGACGCGTCACGTCGACGACGGCGGCGCTATCGGGACC
>QHUV01000196.1 GCA_003222065.1 Gemmatimonadota bacterium
GGCCTCGTGCTCGGGCCGTCGGGTCTGGGATTGCTCGACCTGAATCTGCGTTCGCCGTCGCTCCAGGTGATCGCGACCCTCGCACTCGTGCTCGTGCTGTTCAGCGACGCCATCGGCGTCGACATCAGCGAAATACGCAGGAACCGACGTCTTGGACTGTTCGTGCTCGGACCGGGCACGCTCCTTCCGGCACTCTTGATCGCCGTTACTGGCTGGCTCCTGCTCGGTCTCTCGGTGCCGGGTGCCTTGATTCTCGGTGCCGCTCTCGCCTCCACGGATCCGGTCCTGCTGCGCTCGTTGGTCCGACGCCCAGAGTTGCCGGGCGATGCTCGTATCGCGTTGCGCCTCGAGGGTGGGATGAACGACGTCGTGCTATTGCCGATCGTCGTTCTCTCCATTCTCGCGCTGCAGGTTCGCGCCGGTGCGGCGGCGCCGGAGATCGGGCGGCGACTGCTCGGCTTGTTCGTGCTCGGACCAGGGCTCGGCGCGCTGATCGGTTGGCTGGCGATCACGCTACTCGAGCAGATTCGTCGCCGCGCCGGCGTTAGGCGCGATTACGAGTCACTCTATGCGCTCGGCGTCGCGTTCAGTGCGTATGCCGCCGCCGAAGGAGTCGGGGGCAGCGGCTTTCTCGCCGCGTTCACCGCCGGCCTCATGATCGCGTCGCTCGACATCGAGTTGTGCGACTGCTTCTTCGATTACGGCGAGGCAAGCGCCGAGATGTTCTTGCTGCTCACTTTTGTCGCCTTTGGCGCATCCCTCATCTGGATCGGCTTTTCGGTCATCGACGGGCGGACGTTGCTTTTCGCTGGCGTCGCTCTCGTTATGCGCACGGCCGTTTTATTGCCGGGGTTGAAAGGCGCCGGCATCAGCGACGCCAGCCGGCGCCTCATCGCCTGGTTCGGACCCCGTGGCCTGAGCACCCTGCTTCTCGTCTTGCTTGCCGTCTTCGCCGGCGTTCCCGAGGCCGAGCGCTTGTTCGCGATCGCCTGTCTCGTCGTCCTGCTTTCCGTCGTCCTGCACGGCGGCGGTATCGCCATTTTATTGCGCCGACGTACCAACGCGCCGGCCCCCCTGCCCGAGCGGGTCGCGCGTCGCGCCCCCCTTCCGGCACTGGAGCCGCCAACCGGGACGGAGGCCGCGCCGCCCGACGCTATCCCCGAACGCATAACGATCGACGAGCTTCGCGAGCTGTGGAGGCAAGGAGAGCCCGTCATTGTCGTTGACGTCCGAAAGGACCGGGCCTATCGTGCCGATGGATTGCGCGCACGGGGCGCAGTGCGCCTATCGCCTGACGATGCCGTGCGGAGTGCGCGCGAGCTCGGTCTCGCCCAACACGCGACGCTGGCGATTTATTGTGCTTGAGTGGACGAAGCAACGAGCGCCCGTGTGGCGCGCGAGCTGAGAAGCGCCGGCTGGTCCAAGGCGCGGGCTTTGGTCGGCGGCTGGCGCGCTTGGCAAGACGCCGGACTTCCGGTGGAGCCTAGGGAAGATGCTGTAGCGTCGACCTGACTCCCGCTATCGCTGTCGAATAACCGCAGAGGACGCAACGGACGCAGTCCTCTGCGATTTATTCTAACGGCGGATCGGCTGCCCGGTCGGGACAGGCGGGGCCGTCACCGGTGGCGCATTGTTGCCGGCTGGTGTTACGCCATCGAGAATCCCGCCCCTGGTCACCAGCTGCGCCGCGAGTACGGTCTGAATGACGCTCGCGATATTTGCCGTCGCGACTTGCGGTGCGCCGCCATCGCCTCCTCCGGAGATCGTGACGAGCTTCGCCGCGGAGAGCGCGTCGGCGATCGCCGGCGCGATCTGCGGCAACATCTCGATTTGGCGATAACGGAAGTACGCTTCACCGCCCGCCTTGATCGCATCATTCACCTTTTGAATCGCCTCGGCTTGAGCGTCGGCAATGCGGCGAATGCGAATCGCTTCCGCCTCGGCGGCGGCGACCGCTTCGATCTGCACGCGCTCCGCGTCCGCCTTGGCTTGCGCGATTTGTGTGGCGTCGAGCTCCGCCTCGCGCTGGACACCCTGCGCTTGCTGGCGCTTTGCCTCGGCCTGCGCCACGAGCGCCGCGTTTGACGCCTTCGTTTGCTCCAATTCTCGTTGTTTGTCCGAAATGGCGCGCTCCGCTTCGAGCTGTGCCTCCTTTGCCCGGCGCCCTTGCTGCGCGGACACGATGTCGGCATTCGCCTGCGCTTCAGCTGCAGACATACGCCGACGAGCCTCGGCAACTTCTGATTGCACGACCTTGATGTTGAGCGAGTTGAAAATGAGACCGAGATCCGTGAGCTCGCGGGAGCACGCCTTGCGAATAATCACGGCGAGGGGATCGTCATCGTCCTCCTGCACCGCCGTCGCCAGGGCCAGCGCCGCGGGCTTCGCGGACACAAGCGCCGTTGTTGGCGCGCTCGCGGTCGTCGACTCCAGCAACGCGCGCGTCGGCGCGGCCTTTGCCGAAAAGAGTTGATCGTGCGTGAGGAGGTTGATGGCACGGCGACCAGAGCTCGAGAGCAGGTCGGTGAGAGCGCTCATCTGATCGGACTCGGGCTTCGCGAAGAACCGGTTGGCGGCGGTGCGGACCATGACGTCCGAGTCGCCAACGGAAACGATCGCGCTCGCCAGCACGCGAATCTTGATCGGCTGCGGTCGCCCATGCTCGTCGACGTCGGCCGTTTGATCCGTGATGTCCAGATCGACGTTGATGATCTTGCTCGAGATCGTGGTTCCCGTGGTGAGCAAGGGAATTTCTTTCGATTTACCCGGACCGCGATAGATCATCGTGCCGCCGGTGATCCAACTGACGATGCGAATCGTTCCGGCCTCGACGTCGCGCAAGAACGCCGCGACGATCGTCGGCACGACTACAAAGACGCCGAGAAGTACGGCGGCAATGATGAAAAACGGATTGGTGATAATTGTGTGGAGATCCATAACAACTCCCTTCGCCGAAGCGAGAGCAAGTCTGCTTAGTGATTCGCGCGCGGTCCAGCGATATTCGTTAGGTTCAGGTCGGCCGGACGGTGCAGCGATTGCGTTGGGCATCGATGTCGTCGATGCGAACCGGATCGCCGGCGCGCACGCGCACGCCTGCTTCGCGATCCTCCCGCCGCAGAGAGCCTAGCACTTGAACAACCTGACCGTCCAGCTCGAGCACCACGAGCCCGTTCCCCTTCGCGTCGAAGCTGGTCGCCGCGCGCGCCTCATCGCCGATGCAACTCTCCAACGTCAGCGCCGGCGCCGACTCGAAGCGAAAGAGAAAATTCCAAAGTGGCCTCATCAATCCAAATTCGAACGCGAGGCCGCCTAACGCCGCCACAGCGAACAGCGCAGCGCCTGGAAGGATGCTGTGCAGTACCAATCCGACCGCGCCGAAGCCGACCAGTATGCTGAACACCGGCCGCGGCGACAAAAGTGCCCACAACGCCCGTCCACCCACGCGGCCGCCGCCACTCCGCGCGCCCGCCCGCGCCGACACCGCATGATGCCCGGTGTGGCTACTCGGGCTGGCGTGCGCCCCATGATGCCCCCCGACAGTATGGGCGAACCCACTCAATCCCATAATGCCCAATCCAGCGGCCCCGAGAGCGAGCGTGAATTCGTAGATGTTCATGACGGTCGTCGGTGAGTGGTGGTCGGTGGTCGGTGGTCGCTTACCAGCCACCTACCACCGACAACCTTTACGGCTTCGGCAACGTAATCATCGGCATCGCCGAGCCCGTGACCTGCGGCATCTGGCCATTCCAACGCTTTGCCATCTCATATTGCACGAGTGTCCCGGTGATGCTCTTGGACAGGAGCTCGTTTGCGCGCGCCTGTGCTGACGCCTCAGTGAGGATCGCCTTAGCGCGGCCCGCGGCCTTGATCGAATCGCCTTGCGCCTGAAAGGTGTTCTTCTGCAGCTCGTTCTGCGCCGTCAGCGCCTGCTGCTGCATGACGTTCTTCTGATTGATCGCTTCGATCACCGCCGGCGGCGCGCGAAGCTCATTGATGGTGAATTGCTTGACAATGAATCCGTACGGCGTTAGGCGCTCGGCGATGAGCTGCTGAGTGTGGGCGACGGCTTCCGCCTTTTTCGGCCCGATCACGGCGGCGATTTCCTCGTTACCAATCACCTCTTGAAGCGCCTGGCGAATCGATTGCTTGACGTACGTGTGCTGGATCGACGCGATGTCACGCCGAAACGACGTGTAGAGAAATGGAGCCTTGTCTGCGTCGAGCTCAAACGACATAGAGACGTCGAGAGAGATCGGCTGGCCTTCCTTGCTGTTGACGTTGATCTCGTCGTTGTTCGGCGAGCCTTCGTTCGAGGCCTTCGTCAGGACGAGCGTCTGCATGAAGACGGGATACTCCTCGATGCCCGTCGTTAGGGGATTCCGCATATGCAATCCCGGTCCGAGCGGCTTGCTATCGACGCCGCCTCCGGCACGATGGATCACGATTCCTACGTAAC
>QHUV01000197.1 GCA_003222065.1 Gemmatimonadota bacterium
TGGTTTCCGAAACGTTACCCTACAGGTGCAACGGGCGACGGAACAAGGCCAGGCAACGACGGTAACGATGTAACATGGCGACTCCATTGCAACCAGCGACGCCGGCGGGCTCACCGCCACCGCGCGACACGGACCGGTTCGACAATCGGCTGCGGTTCGAGTGGGCGGACCCCGAGCAGCGCGTGCTGCTCTATTCCTGGGCGTTTGCAATCGCGATTGCGATCGTGTGGCTCATCATTGTCGGTCTTCACAAGATGCTGCCTCCGACCGTCAACGACGAAGGCGTGGTCATTACACTCGCGCCGCCCCAGACCCTAACGACGCCGCCCGCGCCACCGCCGGTCGTACCGGCGAAAGGGACCGCGGCGACGACGCCCGCACCTGGCGAGACCAAAGCCCCGCCGGGACGGCGCGGACCGGAGCGCGGAAGTCCGAAGCCTGGCCGGCCCGGCTCGCGCACCGAGCAGACGAACAACGGCGCTATCGGCACCGCGTTCGGTACCGGTAGTGGCTCTGGCACGGGTGGCCTAACGGGAAGCGTATCGTCGTTAATCGGCGGCGTCGCCGTCGCATCAGGAAGCGGTGGCACGGGCGGCGGGCAGGGCGGACGCGGCGGCGGTGGCACTGGAGGCAAGACCGTACTCGGACTCGGACAGGGCGGCGAAGGCGGACGCACGCCAGGTCGCGGCGGCTTTGGCGGCGGTACTGGAACCGGCGGTGGTGGCGGCGGCGGCATCGGTGGCGTGGGCGCCGGCGGCGGAATTCAGCGCGCGGGTGTTCGCGTCTCTGCGCCGACACCCATCCGCGCCGAGAACATCAACAACAACCGGCGTGACGTCGGAGAGCTCGGTCAGTTCGTACGCAGCCGCGAATCGCAACTTCGATTCTGCTATCAGGAGTATGGCCTGAAGTCCAATCCCTCACTCGCCGGCACGGTCACCGTGGCGATCTCGCTTACCGGTAGCGGTGATGTGACTGGAGTGAACATCACGAATCGCACCTGGAATGGCCCTGGCGCGTCCGAGGCTGAGAGCTGCATTCGGAACAAGATCGAATCGTGGCGATTCCCATCTTCGGACGCGGGCGGCGGGACGTACTCGTTCCCCTTTAACTTCACGCGGTGACGCGACCCGCGTATCATCTGCGAGCGGGGCGACCGAGCGGCCGCCCCGTTTTGCTGCGCGGTCCTCGGCGGATGCGCAAGCTGGTTAGCTTACCAGCGTTGTCGGCTCAATCGCGCACGGCCGCTCGCGGTTGACGCTGCGGCGTTCGCATACCTAACAACGACCCCCTCCGGTGCTGCGTCTCGGGTTCACACTGATGGCGCTGGTGGCTGCGCTGCAGTTGCGGATCGGTCAGCTGCAAGTGCCCGCCGCACCGGTCGGGTTCGTGAACGACTTCGCGAACGTGATCCCGGCCGAGAACGCGGCGCGCATTCAGCGGATCATCGAAGACGTGCGTGCGAAGTCCGGCGGCGACATCGCCGTCGTCACACTGCCCGACCTGAAAGGGCGCGACCAAGCCGAGGTTGCCCTCCAGATCGGCCGCGCCTGGAAGGTGGGAAGCGCTGGAAAGCCCGGCGATCCGGCGCGAAATCGTGGCGTCGTAATTCTCGTCGTGCCGAAGGAGACGAGCTCGGACGGCCAAGGATATCTCCGCATTGAGAATGGACTCGGCGCGGAAGGATTTATCACCGACGCCACAGCAGGCACGATAAGGGACGAAGCGATTCCGCTCCTCCGTCAACGTGATTACGGCGGCGCGATCGAGCTGATGACGCTGCGCGTCGCAGAGCGATTCGCCCGCGAATTCAACTTTCAGCTCGATACCGGATTCCGTGAGCCGGCGCCAACGTTCAGTCCTCGCGGTGCGCGTGGGCCGATAAGTCGACGGAGCAGCGGTGGAATCAATCCCGTTCTGCTGTTCGTGCTCTTCATCATCGTCGTGTCTATCCTCAGCGCGGGCCGACGGCGCCGTGGCTGCGGTCCGGGCTGCCTCTTCATTCCCTTTCCCATTGGCGGCGGGTGGGGCGGAGGAACCCGAGGAGGCTGGGGCGGTGGCGGATGGGGTGGTGGCGGAGGCGGGAATGGCGGAGGAGGAGGGGGAGGGGGATTTGGCGGCTTCGGCGGTTGCGGCGGTGGGGGTGGATTCGGCGGTGGTGGTGCGAGTGGCAGTTGGTGATCAAGGGAGCGTGTCATGGCGAAGATGACGCCTGATGAACTCGTCGAGCAGCTGCGCGCCGCCTATGGTGCGGATCTGCGAAGCGTCGTGCTGTACGGTTCGGCAGCGGTTGGGGAGCATATCCCAAAGCGCTCCGACTACAACGTGCTCGTCATTGTCGACTCTCTATCGGTCGAACAGTTGAGGGCGGCCGCGGCGGTCGCCCGGGCGTGGGGAGACGCAGGAAACCCAGCGCCCATGACGTTGACGCTCAACGAGTGGCGCGGATCAGCGGACATCTTCGCCATGGAGTACGCGGATATCCTCGAGCGGCACAAGATTCTCTATGGTGAGAGCCCGTTCGATGGCATTCGCGTGGATCCGGGCGACCTTCGCCTGCAAGTCGAGCACGAGGCGATGGGAAAGCTCCTCAAGCTCAGACAAGGCGTGCTCGCCGCAGGGGGAGACCAGAAACGTCTAGTCGAACTGTTGGCGGCGAGTCTGAGCACGATAATGGTCATCTTCCGAGCAGTAATCCGGCTGCATGGCGGCGTGCCAGCGAAAGACAACCTCGCGGTTAGTCAGGCGCTCGCGGCATATACCAGGGTCGACGCAGCGCCGTTCGAACGGGTGGTGCGACATGTCCGCGGGGATCAGGCGATCACGCCGGCGGATGCGGGCGCGGTGATGGCCGGATACTTGGGTGGGATGGAGGCCCTCGTCGCCCATCTCGATCGTTTCGGACGATGAGAGCTCGCGAACGATGATGCCGAGCAACTTTCTCGAGAGGACAAGAGCGAAATGAAGACCGTTGTGAAATGCCTCGCATTGCTGCCACTTCTCGCCACGGCGGTGGCGTGCCCGGGCGACAAGAAGAACAACACAGCGCAGCTCCCCGTCGATACGTTGAAGCCGGATTCGTCGAAGACTCTCGTATCCGCGGACACGACAACGACAGCGGACCTGAGCAAGATCAAGTCGACCGTGCCGGCGACGGCGCCAGACACCTTCCGTCCGCGGAAGTTGACACCAAGTAACGCTGGAGTCGGTAATGGTACGCGCACGTCGTTTGTCGATGCCCCGACGCCACTCGTCGACGCTGTGGAGCGTGAGCAAAGCGCGACCCGATTCTGCTATACTGAGTTCGGCCAAAAGGCCGACCCGTCGCTGCGCGGAAACGTAGCGATGGTCGTGACGATCGGAGGCAGCGGCGTAACGGACGCGGAGGTCGGCGACTCGAAGTGGACGGGCGCCGCGGCGGGACGAGCGGTCAATCGATGTCTGAACCAGAAGGCAAAGCAAGCGTGGAACGTTGCGCCCGGTGCGGTAAAGCCAGGACGCTACGTGGTGCAGCTCAGCTTCAGTGGCGCACGATGAAGAGACTTTGAGGGCAGCGGCACCAATCGCCAATCACGGAGCGCGATGAGACGAAAGTGGCTCGCAGTTCCCCTGCTCCTCGCAAGCGTTGGATGCGGATACAATCGCATCCAGCAACTCGACGAGCAGGCTAACGGGGCGCAGGGGCAGATCGAGGTGCAGTTGCAGCGCCGTGCGGACCTGATTCCGAATCTCGTCAATACGGTGAAGGGCTACGCGCAGCACGAGAATGACGTCTTCACGCAGGTCGCCAAGGCGCGCGCCGGTGTTATGGGGGCGGTTCAAGCCCATGATCCGGAACAGATGGCGAACGCAAACGCTCAATTGACGTCCGCCCTCGGGCGTCTCATCGCCGTCGCCGAGGCTTACCCACAGCTCAAGGCAGACCAGCAGTTCACGCGCCTCATGGACGAGCTATCGGGCACGGAGAATCGCATTGCGGTGGCGCGCGGAGATTACAACGCGGCCGCGCAGGAGTACAACAGCTACATCCGACAGTTTCCGCAGACGCTGACGGCCAAGGTCACCGGGGCGAAATCGCGGAATTACTTCAATGTGACCACTCCGGGCGCTCGGGAGGCACCGACGGTTGATTTCTCTCGGCCTGGTGCAACTCCTTCGCCTTCCACCGGAGCATCGACGGGAGTAAAGAAGCCCTGATCCAGGTGGGCGCCCACAAGTTGTGAAGGAACGAACGAGCCGCTCAGAGATTTCTCTCTGAGCGGCTCGTCGCTTCTGGCCTCAGCTGACTACACGTCGACCGGGGGTGGCGAACGAGGACGGACCGCAGAATATTCTGAAGCTGTTTGGGCTCCTACGGCCGAGAAACGTGACCAAACGCGGCTTTACAGATGTTGAAGGGAGGGCTTTGGTTCCCTCGCTCTGAAAGCGCTCGGTACAGATATCTGCCATTCACTTAGTGCTCTTCGAGGCCGTATCCGGCCTCGTGCAACGCTGCGCGGAGATTGCGGCGCGTTAGCTCGAAGGGAACCCCACCTCGCCGAGGAGGCAAACACAATGAGATTGACAAGGGCGTCGAGCGTCGGCAGTTACGTGAGTTCAATGCTTCTCGCGCTCGCTGTGGCGATTGCTTCTCCCGCGGGTGGGCAGCAGGGCTCAATCACTGGCCGCGTGCTAGCCGCGGGTTCAAACCAACCACTCGTCGACGGCCGCGTCATGGTGGCCGGCACGAATCTCATGACCGCCACTAATAGCGACGGTCAATACACTCTACGGAACGTGCCCGCTGGGGCGGCGATCGTCCGCGTAATTCGCGTCGGCTACCAGGAGGGCAGAAAGGCGGTAACCGTGAGTGCGGGACAGGTCTCGACGCTCGACTTCGCGCTGGAACGGGCGATCGTTCAGCTTCAGGAGATTGTCACCACCGCGACGGGGCAGCAGGCAAGGAGTGAGCTTGGCAACGCCGTCACGACGTTAGGCGACGTCAACGCCAGGGTCGAGACGACGCCGGTGACCAATCTTGGCGATCTGCTTGTCGCCAAGGCGCCAGGTGTCGTTGTCTTGCCAGGGGCGATGACCGGCTCGGCGCCGGTGATCCGCATCCGCGGCCTGGGTTCCCTCGCGACTACCGGAAGCGGCGTGACGAACAACCCGATCTACGTCGTTGACGGGGTAAGGGTCGCTACCGGGTCGATCGGTCTCGGCACCGGTGGCACAGCAGGAAGTCTGCTCAACGACTTCGATCCTAACGAGATCGAAGATATCGAGATTGTGAAGGGCCCCTCGGCCGCTACGCTGTACGGTACGGACGCGGCCAACGGCGTCATTGTCATTAGCACGAGGAAAGGGCGCGCCGGCAACACGCG
>QHUV01000198.1 GCA_003222065.1 Gemmatimonadota bacterium
GCAGATTCAGCAGAATCTGTCGTACCCGACGCGGATCAGAGACGATGCGCATCGAATCACCGGTGTGCTCGATGCGGAGCGTCGAGCCGTACTGGTCGGCGAGCGGACGGACCGTGACAAACAAGTCCTCGATGAGCGACGGGAAGCTCACCGGCTGCAAGCGCAGATCGATTTTCCCCGCCTCGATCTTCGAGAGATCGAGTACGTCGTTTACGAGCTCGAGCAAGTGTTTCGCCGCTTTGTGCGTACGCTCGATGCCCTCGCGCTGCTTCTCGTTCAGCGAGCCGTAGATATTCTCGAGCAGTAACGTGCTGTATCCGAGGACGGCATTGATCGGCGTGCGCAGCTCGTGACTCATCGAGGCGTAGAAACGACTGCGCGCCGTCATCGCTCTCTCGAGATCCTGCTGTCGCTCATTGAGCTCGTCATTCAACGCCTTGAGCTCGCGCATCGTGCTCGCGAGCGATGCCGCCTGCTGCTTTAGCATCTCCTCATGTCGCACGCGCTCGGAGATGTCGCGTACGATCAGCGTATACGTGGTGTCGCGCGGCGATTTCAGCAGCGACACCGACACCTCGATCGGGAATGACTCACCCGTAGCCCGCCGCGCGGACAACGAGCGCACACTCGCCGCCGGCTCACCGGATGGTCGCTCAGTGCCGTCGCGCCCCTCCGCGAAGGCACGCAATTGGTCGATGGCTTCTGGCTCGTCGGGGAAGAAGCGCGCGATTGAACTGCCGACGGCGTCGCTGCTGGCGCAGGTGAACATCCGCTCGGCGGCTGAATTGAAGAGCGTGATGTTGTCGGAATCGTCGAAGAGAATGATCGCGTCGAGCGCCGACGTCACAACCTCGCGAAAGCGCGCTTGCGACTCCCACAGCTCGCGCATGTGGCGTAGCTCGAGCTCGCGGCGCTCGCTCTCGCGGACCACGGCCTCCTTCGCGGCGACATTCCTTTGTCGCATGTACAGGTCGACGAACGCCGCGACCTTCGACCGGAGGATCTCCGGCTGAAACGGCTTGAATAGATAGTCGACCGCGCCTACCGAATATCCCTCGAAGACGTACGCTTCCTCCTTGCTGATTGCCGTGAGGAAGATGATCGGGATGTACTTGGTCCGCTCGCGGGATTTGATCAGTCTCGCGGTCTCGAAGCCATTCATGCCCGGCATCTGCACGTCGAGAAGAATCACCGCGAAATCGCGCTCGAGAAGCCGGCGCAGCGCCTCCTCGCCTGACGAGGCGCGGATTAACTGCTGGTGCAGCGGCTCAAGGATCGCCTCGAGCGCGAGCAGGTTCTCCGCCCGGTCGTCGACGATGAGAATGTCGACGTGGTCGTCGACGCGCGTTGACGGGCGGCGCGCCACCAGGTTGCCGTTAGGCACGGACGCCGCGCTCGTCATGCGCCGCCCGGCGACGGCCGATAGGGCGGCGTGCCAGTCGGGCGTTCATGCGACTCCCGCGGCGGCCGGTGGAGCGTCTCCTCGTCGGCGGAAAGTCCGGCGAGCGCCGTGGCGATCTCTTCGATCGGCTGCACATGCGCGTCGGGCACGCAGCGAATCGCCGCCGACGGCATTGTTGGGCTCTCCGCCGTCAGCGGATCCTGCACGAACGCCAGGCCGCCACGATCGAAGATGCGCCGCAATCCGCGCGATCCGTCGGAGTTGGCGCCCGTGAGGATGACGCCGACGCTCGCCGACCCGTATGCATCGGCCGCGGAGTAGAACGTCACGTCAATCGATGGTCGGCTGTATCGCACCGGCGCGTCAGTGGACAACGCGAACGAACCGCGATCGACGAGCAGATGATAATCGGCGGGCGCAATGAAAACAGTGCCCGGCTCGATCGGCATCTTGTCCTCGACCTCGGCCACGGCGAGTGTCGTTCGCTCCTGCAGGAATGTGCTCAGCAAGTGATTGGATTGACGGTGTCGGTGTTGTATGACGACAGTGGGCACGCGAAAATCCGCCGGCAGTTTGCCCACCAGCTCGCGCAGCGCGTTGAGACCACCCCAGGACGTGCCGACGACCACAATCGAATATGCCACGCGTGAACGCGAAGAATTATTTCACCTTCCGGTACATCTTTTCCCGTGCGTGCAGCTTTTCGTAGCAAGGCTCGTACTTCGAGAACCGCAGCGTCTCTTTGGAACCGAGTGCGAGGACACCAAACATCGAGAGACTTTCGTAGAACAGCGCGTGCACGTGATCCTGTAGCTCCCGATCGAAGTAGATCAACACGTTACGGCAAAAAATCACGTTGAATTCCGAGAACGAGCGGTCCGTCACCAGATTGTGCTGCGAAAACACGATGTTGCGCGTGAGCGATGGGCTGAAGAGCGCGCCATCGTATTTCGCCGTGTAGTACTCGGAGAACGATTGCTTCCCGCCCGCGCGGATGTAATTCTCGGTGTACTCCTGCATCCGATTGAGCGGAAAGATCCCCGCCTTCGCCTGCTGCAACACGACGTCGTTGATATCAGTCGCATAAATGCGCGAGCGATCGTAGAGGCCCTCTTCTTCGAGGAGAATCGCCATCGAGTACACTTCTTCGCCGGTCGAACATCCAGCGTGCCAGATGCGAATGAACGGCCACGTCTTGAGCAGTGGAATCGCGATTTGTCGGAACGCGAGATAGAAGCCGGGATCGCGAAACATCGCCGTCACGTTCACGGAGAGGTCGAGTAACAAACGCTCCATCATCTCCGCGTCGTGGAGCACCCGCGCCTGTAGCTCGGAGATGGTGTGCAATCCCTCCGCTTCGATCCGTTTCCAGAGGCGCCGGCGGATCGACGCGTACGCGTACGAGCGAAAATCAAAGCCGTAGTGCCGGAAGATGCCCTCGAGCAGCAGCTCGATCTCGAGTCGCTCGAGATCGGAGTTGTAGGCGACAGGAGGTCCTGTCAGCGCCCTGCTCGGAATTACCGGTACAGCCATACCCGCATGAGGCTCAGAAGCTGCTCCGTGTCGACGGGCTTCGTGATGTAGTCGGAGGCACCGGCGGCGATACACTTCTCGCGGTCACCTTTCATCGCTTTCGCGGTGAGCGCGATGATCGGCAGGTTGCGGAGCTCGGGAATCTGCCGAATCGCGCGCGTCGTTTCGTATCCGTCCATCTCTGGCATCATCACGTCCATCAGCACGAGGTCGACGCCCGGAGTGCTCTTCAGGAGATCGATCGCGTACTTGCCGTTTTCGGCGAACGACACTCGCATCCCGTGGTCCTCGAGAACGCTCGTCAACGAGAAGATGTTGCGAACATCGTCATCGACGATGAGGACGTGCTTCCCGGCGAATACGGCGTCCGCGTTATGCAGACGCTCGAGCATCCGTCGCTTCTGCTCGGGCAGCTTGGCCTCCACGCGGTGGAGGAAGAGCGCCGTCTCATCGAGCAGACGCTCCGGACTCTTCACGTCCTTGACGATGATCGTGTCGGCGAAACGGCGTAGCCGCGTCTCCTCCTCCTGCGACAACTCCTTACCCGTGTAAATGATGATCGGGAGCTCGCGCATTGCCGGATCGCTCTTCACGGTCTCGAGGAGCTGGAACCCGTCCTGACCGCCCTTGAGGCCGAGGTCGAGCACCATGCAGTCGTAGTGGGTCTTCTCCAGTTCGCGCAGCGCCTCTTCCGCCGTGCCGACCGCCGTGATCTCGACGTCCTCATGCGCGATGAGCTCGATCATGCTCGCGCGCTGGACGTCGTCGTCCTCGACGACGAGCAGGCGCTTCACCTGCTGATCGATGAACTGCGAGATGCGATTGAACGAGTCGTCGAGCGCCTCCTTGGTGACCGGCTTCTCGAGATATGCAATCGCGCCCGCTTTCAATCCCTGCTGTCGCTCACGGATGCCGGTGATGATGTGAACGGGAATGTGACGCGTCTCCGGGTGGTGCTTGAGCCGGTCGAGCACCGCCCAGCCATCGATACCGGGCATGTCGATGTCGAGCGTGATCGCGTCGGGACGATAAGCGTGAGCCAACTGAAGCCCGATTTCGCCATCGTGGCCGACGACGCCCTTGAAACCCTTGTCGCGCGCGAGATCCAACAGAATGTGCGCGAAGTTGGCATCGTCCTCGACGATGAGTACGACCCGATCGCCCGGTTGCAGGTCGTCGCGATCGTCCTCGAAGCCGTGCGGCCGCGGAAGATCTTCGAGTGACGGGGCGAGAGTCTCGACGCCGGTGTCACTGCTCGCGAGCTCCTCTTCGATCCCGATGTTACCGAGATCGGGCAGCGTCCAACTGTCAGACACGTCTGCCGCGGTCGCCGCGGGAGTCGAGTCGCTCGACGATGACGTCGTTGCCGCGGTCGCCGTCGACCCGGCATCTGTGACCGGCGCTGCAGACCGTCGATCACTCTCACGCGGTGCCGGTGGCGCGGCCGCCCGTGACGTCGCGATGCTCGCTTCTCGTTCTCGAGCGGCGGACCGAGTTGCACTCCGCTCCAGCGCCTGCGAGCGCAGACGATCCGAGCGCGGGGCAGACGTCAGCTCGTCCTCGAGACGACGCCGATCCTGCTCCTGATACTTCGCCGGCAGGAACAACGTGAACGTGCTGCCCTGGCCCGGCGAGCTCTCGACATGGATCTCGCCACCGAGGAGACGCGCGATCTCTCGGCTAATGGAGAGCCCGAGGCCGGTCCCACCGTATTTGCGGCTCGTGGTGCCGTCGGCTTGCTGGAACGCCTCGAAGATGAGTTGTTGTTTCTCCCGCGCGATGCCGATGCCCGTGTCCTTGACGCCGAATGCGATGACCTCTTCGGCCCGGTCGAGCGACCGCGACGCGAAGCGACGCCCTTTGTCCGCCCGCCGGATCGAGAGAGTGACCGCGCCACGCTCCGTGAACTTGAACGCGTTCGACAGGAGGTTCTTGAGAACTTGCTGAAGCCGTTGTCCGTCTGTGTAGATCGGCGACGGCGATTCCGGGGCGACGTCGACGCTGAAGCTCAAACTCTTCTGTTCGGCAACGGGCCGGAACGTACGGTCCACGAAATCGGTGATGTCGCGGATCGTCACGTCCGTTGCGTTGACCTCCATCTTCCCCGCCTCGACTTTGGACAGGTCGAGGATGTCGTTGATCAGATTCAGAAGATCGGTGCCTGACGAGTAGATCGTCTGCGCGAACTCGACCTGCTTCGGCGTAAGATTGCTGTCCTTGTTCTCCGTCAGCAGCTTGGCGAGGATGAGCAGCGAGTTGAGCGGCGTCCGGAGCTCGTGGCTCATGTTGGCGAGGAACTCGCTCTTGTACTTCGAGCTGAGGGCGAGCTGCTGTGCCTTCTCCTCCAGCGCCTGACGGGCCGATTCGACTTCGCGATTCTTCTGCTCGACTTTCGCGTTTTGCTCGGCGAGAAGGCTCGCCTTCTCCTCCAGCTCCTCGTTGACCTGCTGGAGCTCCTCCTGTTGCTCCTTGAGGAGCTCCTCCGACTGGCGAAGCGTGCGGGCCTGCGCCTCGAGCTCCGTGTTCGAGCGCTTCAGCTCCTCTTGTTGTTGCTGCAACTCCTTCGACTGGCTCTGCAGCTCCTGCGTGAGCTTCTGCGACTGCTCGAGCAGCTCCTCCGTGC
>QHUV01000723.1 GCA_003222065.1 Gemmatimonadota bacterium
CGACGCATCGGTCCGGCGCGCTCTATGATATGATCGCGCCTAACGCGGCGAAGCGCGTGCGGCCGGCCGGAGAATGGAACCGTTCGCGCATCGTGTTTCGTGGCAACCATGGTGAGCACTGGCTCAACGGCGCCCGCGTCGTCTCCTTCGAGCTCGGTACGCCGGCCTTCGACTCGGCATTCGCGCAGAGCAAATACGCCAAGTATCCACCCTGGTTTCCGGTGCGTCGCCTCGGACGGATCGTGCTCCAGGATCACGATGCCGTAGTGTGGTTTCGGGATATCAAGATTCGGGTCCTCAAGTAGGGATATGAACATGAGCGACATCGATCGACGCGACTTCGTCAAGCAGACCACCGTCGCCGGGCTGGGCATCCTCGCTGCGCCAATCATTGGCCGCGGGCAATCGCCTAACGAGACAGTGCGCATCGCCGTCTGTGGCGTCAACGGCCGAGGGATCGTCCACGCGCAAAACTTCTCCAAAATCGCGAACTCCGAGGTCGCGTATATCTGCGACGTCGACGCGAACGTCATCAAGAAGGGACTCGACGGCACCAAGGGACAGGCACGCACGCCGCGCACGGTGAGCGACTTCCGTCGCGTACTCGACGACAAGAGCGTCGACGCCCTCGCCATCGCGACGCCCGATCACTGGCACACGCCGATGACCGTGCTCGCGCTTAAGGCCGGCAAGCACGTCTATCTCGAGAAGCCGTGTGGCCACGATCCCCGCGAGGACGAGCTGCTCATGGAGGCGGCAGCCAAGTACAGCAACAAGGTGCAGCTCGGAACGCAACGTCGCTCGGGACCACGATTCTTCGAGGCGATCCAGGACCTCAAGGACGGCAAGATCGGAACGCCCTATCTCGCGCGCGCCTGGTACACCAACACGCGGCGCGGCATCGGGCATGGGAAGGTCGCTCCAGTTCCGGCC
>QHUV01000199.1 GCA_003222065.1 Gemmatimonadota bacterium
GCGCGCGTCGAATCGGACATCCACGTTAGGCGCATGAGCCGCGCGCGGAACGCCTCACGGATGTCGTCGATTACGGCGCGCGCTTTCACGCGCGCCTCCGGTGAGAACGTCCGCGTCACGTAAGCCTGCCCGAGCGCCTCGCCCATCAGCCGATCGGTCTCCTGCGCGCAGCGCTTCCAGCGCGGCAGTAGCTCCTTCGCCCCAGTGAAGTTCGCGCTGAACGCAAAGTCCTCGTTCACGAACGGACTGCTCAGCCACGGCGACAGTTGCGCCAAGGCATGGAAGCGCAGATACGCGCGCCAGTCGTGGAGCGGCGTCGCGGCCAACAGCTCACTCGCCCGGCGCAAGAATTCGGGCGAGGCGACGTTGACCTTTGCGACGTTGGCCGCGAGACCGATGGCCCTGAAGTACGCGGGCCAGTCGACGTTGGGCGCGAGCTGGGCGAGCTGCGCCAACGACATCGGGTGGTCGGTCGCCGCCGGATCGCGCTGCGCGACCCGCGTCAATGACGCCTTGGCGAGCTCCGTCTCGAGAGACATGACGAGATCCGCATCCGCCGATGCCTCGGCCGGCTCCTCGCCGGCAAGACCGAGAAGGGTTCCGATGTGATGGACGTACGCGGTGCGCAACGAATCGGCGCCAGAGCCCTGATCTGTGTAGTAGTCGCGGTCCGGCATGCCCAGCCCGGATTGGAGAAGCCATACGATGTAATGCGCGGCGTCATGCGGGTCGGCGGATGGAACGTACCCGAACAGCACGTTCGCGCCGCTCATGCGCAGCTCGGCAATTTCCGTAAGCAGTGCCGCGCGCGACGTGATGGCATCGATGCGCGCCAGCATCGGACGCAACGTCGTCGCGCCTTTCGACTCGGCGCCGACCGAGTCCATGCATGATGCGTAGAAGGTGCCGAGCTTGCGTTGCGTGCTATTCGTGGCCGGCGATGAGCGCTTCGCCATCGCCTGCTCGAGCACGGAACGGACAACGAGCTCGTTGCGGTCCGCCATGTCGCGGCCGACGCCTGACGAGGAGTACGCGGCGGGGATCACGTCGTGCGCGAGCCATGTACCATTCGCGAACTGAAAGAAATCGCCGCACGCTCTGACGCTCGTGTCGATCATCGCCGGATCGATGACTCGAAGCGCCGTGAGTTGTTGGTCTAGTCGCGGCGCGGCTGCCTGTCGCTGTGCATGAGCGTCGCTGGCGACCAGAGCGATGGACACAAACGCCGTCACCCAGCGGCGGGAGTAATTCAAACAATGGAAACGTTGCTGGGACATTGTGGCGATTCTCGCGCGGTAGTTGGCAACGCCGAACGTAGGACCGGGAAACCGGTTGTCAACGCACAATGGCTCCCGCTTTCTCCGGTGGCGTGGGGCGTGCAATGAATGGCGAGTGAGACGTCACGACTCGTGAGTCCATTGGGGAGGTGTGGTCGCATGTTCCGAACTCTGAATCGCGGGTGGATCGTGGTGCTATTTGCCGGAATGGGCGTGCCCGTTGTGCATGCCCAACGCGCTGGTACCACGCTGCGCGATTCCGTCGGTGACGCCGCCGCGGCGTTGCTCAATGACGGGCGCACGAACGAAGCACGCATCGCGCTCATGCGCGCGCTACGCGCCGGCACTGATCCCGCGCAAAAGGCGACATATCGGCTCGAGCTGGGCGACACGTTCCTGTTCGACGGGCAATACGGCGAAGCTGCGCGGGCGTACAACGCCGTGCTCGCGGGCACTCAGGCAGTCACCGTAGACAGCCTCGTTCGGTGGGCGCACCACGGTTTAGCGTTGGTCGACGCATTCAATGGACGTTCCGCGCGCGCGGCGACGCATTTCGTCGAAGCACTGAAGGGGCCGACCTCGCTCACCGACAGCATCGAGATGCTCGTCATCACGTCTCAACATGACTCGGCGCTCAAAGCGCTCGATCGTTTGGCGCGGCAGAATCCTGACGCAGCGCAATTCATACACGCGTTCCGTGGTCTGAGCTGGATGATGGCGGGGCATTGTACGCAGGCGCTGCCAGAGATTGCGAAGGCGCCACACCAGGATCGCCCCGTGCCACTCGCGGTGCGCGGACGCTGTGCAAGCAAGCATGGCCAGCGCACCGATGCACTCGCGTTGCGCGATTCGGTGCTGAAGCAGAAAGTGCCGGATCCATTCGCGTGGTATGTGCTCATCGCGCGGGATGCGGCGCGAAAGATCGAATAGTTCATATCGCCGCGTCCTCTGCGGTTTCGCACGTTAGCTTCAGTCCATGCGTGAATCGTTGCTTCTTCTGGCCGCATTGGCGTTGGGCACGCGAGCATCCGGGCAAGCCGCGGGTGCAACGTTGTCGAACGAAGAACGAGCTCTCGTTCAACATGTCGATGCGGAGAACGCGCGTTCTATTGCTTTATTACAGCGCATCGTCGACATCAACAGCGGGACGATGAACTTCGCCGGTGTCCGCCGAGTCGCCGACGTGTTGCGCGTCGAGCTGGACTCGCTCGGCTTCACCACGAGATGGATAGATGGCGCTTCGTTTCATCGTGCCGGCCACCTCGTCGCCGAGCACGCGGGACCCGGTCCGAAACTGCTGCTCATCGGGCATCTCGATACGGTGTTCGAGCCGAGCAGCCCATTTCAGCGCTTCGAGCGGTTGGACGATTCGACGGCGCGCGGGCCTGGCGTGATCGACATGAAGGGAGGAGACGTTGTCATCATCAGCGCCTTACGCGCCTTACGAGCCGTCGGCCTGCTCGCGCGGCTCAACGTCACCGTCGTGTTCCATGGCGACGAAGAGGATGCGGGAACGCCGCTCAGCGAGGCCCGGCGGGCGCTGATCGACGCCGCGCATGGCGCGACGTCGGCGATCGGCTTCGAGGATGGATCAGGTGATCCTCGCCTCGCGGTCATCTCACGCCGCGGTGACGAGTCCTGGACACTGCGGACGACGGGCACGCCGGCGCATTCGTCGCAGATCTTTCAGAAAGAAGTCGGCGCCGGGGCGGTGTACGAAGCAACGCGCGTGTTGAGTGAGTTCTACCGACAGCTGTCGGGCGAGCGATACCTGACGTTCAATCCGGGTCTCGCGTTAGGCGGCACGGCCGTCCGCGTCGATAGCACCGGGGTTGCCGGTGCGGCGGAAGGCAAGGCGAACGTCGTCGCCGAGCACATGACCGTCGTAGGCGACCTCCGGACGATCTCACCAGAGCAGCTCGCGCGCGCGAAGCGAATGATGCAGGCGATCGTCGCGACACATCTGCCGAATACCACCGCGGAGCTGACATTCGACGCGGGTTATCCGCCGATGGCGCCGACGGCGGGCAATCGACGACTGCTGACGCTCTACGATCGCGTCAGCCGCGATCTCGGTTTGTGGCCGGTGACCGCGGTCGATCCGTCAAAGGCCGGCGCGGCCGACGTGTCCTTCGTGGCGGACCTCGTGCCGATGAAGATCGACGGAGTAGGGCTTTCTGGCCACGACGATCATACGACGAAGGAAACGGCGGACTTGCGCATGTTGCCGGTGCAAACGAAGCGCGCGGCCCTGTTGCTATACCGACTCTCCATCAAAACGCCGGAAGCGAGCGATCGGTAAGGGCTGTCACAACAAATTCGCAGGGTGAATTGTCCGGGCGCAGGGACGCGCGACACGTCGAGCGAGCTAGTTCGTCTCTTGAGTGGCGACGCAGGCTCCGACTATGCCGCGTGCCCTCGTGATGGTCGTGTGAGCGCTGTCACGCTGCGACTCGTTTCTGCAGTCCGCCCCGGGCCCCTGGATGCCGTACCTCTCGTTCGACAGCGAGTACTGCGAGCTTCGCTTCGGCGCTAACCTGCTTGGTGGGCGCGGCGAGGGCAGCGTGTTGCTGTCGGTGCTGGCCTCGATGCCACCGACGGCGCTCATACTCGTGAGCGGCGACGGGCGGACGACGATTCGTCGTCTTCCGTCGCGCTTTCCAATTCGCGTCGACGGAGAAATCCTCGGCTCCGCGTCGATGGAACTGCTCGACAATTCGCACCTCGAGGTCGGCGAGCACCGGTTGATCTTCAACCTGTCGGTCGAAATACCGGCGGCGAGTGGCGCGCACGAAGTCACCGTCGGTACCGCGGCCACGGCTCCGGGAGGTGCGGGACGGCCCAGCGCGGAGCGGCCCATTCCCGACATCGACCCTAACGACGTCTCGCCGTGGCTGCTTCGCGAGATGCGCACGGGACGAACGATCAGCGTGCCCCGCGGGGGCATGCTGATTGGACGCAGCGAAGATTGTCACCTCGTCGTCCCCGGGCGCGGTGTCTCGCGCCGGCATGCGCTACTCGAGCCCTACGCGACCGGGTTCGCTGTCTCTGATCTGAGCGCCAACGGCACACTCGTAAACCGCATCCGATGCCGGGATCATCAACCCCTCTCGAGCGGCGACATGGTCCGCATCGGTGATGAGGATTATCGCGTCGAGAATGGCAGCGCGACGCGTCCACCTCAATCGGAGAGCCAGCGCGCCACGGAATTTGTGCAGACCGTCCCGGTGCCAACGGACGAGGAGCGACCGGAGCCTCTCGCGTCGCTCGAGGTGACGCGCGGTGGATTACGCGGGACGCACTACTCGATCGAGCGTCCAGTGTGCGCCATCGGCAGCTCGCGCGCGAACGATCTGCGCCTCGCCGATCCGAGCGTCGCACCCTCACACGCGACGCTCATGCTCAAAGGGGAAACGTGGTATGTCGCGGACCTTCGCTCGCGTCATGGTACGTTCGTGAACGGCTATCGCGTTGCCACGGAGCGCGCGCTGGCGCCCGGTTGCACCATAACGGTGGGACACGTGACGTTGGTCTTCCGTGCCCGCAGGAGTCTGCCTGCACCGGAACCAGAACAGCCAGAAGGCTGGGTCACCCGCTTCGTGAAATTCCTCCGAGCGAGCTGAGATAACCGGGATTGTCATCCCGAGCGAAGCGAGCGGGTACCCGCTACGCGGGTGCTGCACTTGCGCTATGATAAGGCGAAGTGCAGATCCCTCGTCGTTTCACTCCTCGGGATGACATTGAGGAGTGTTGCTTCGTGCGTGACGCCAGTTGCCGCCGTGAAGGGCGCTGAGGTCACGACGATTGAAGGGCTCTCTGTCGACGGAACGCATCCGCTGCAGCGGGCGTGGGAACAGGTCGACGTCCCGCAGTGTGGCTACTGCCAGGCGGGCCAGCTGATGTCCGCCGCGGCACTGCTCAAGAAGACGCCGAATCCCACCGACGCCGACATCGACGCGGCAATGAACGGCAATCTCTGCCGCTGCGGAACGTACCTGCGCATCCGCGAAGCGATCCACCTAGCTGCGTCGATGACGCCGACGCCGGCGACGCAAGCCGGCCGCGCGCGTGTCGGCGCGAGCAAGCGCTAAGGAGGCGCCATGACGACGAACCTAACGAGCGAGATCGTCAGCCGCCGGCACTTTCTTCGCGCGAGCGCGCTGGTCGGTGGTGGCGTGTTGATCGCCAGCTACCTCGAGCCGTTTGCCGGCGCCGCCGCGTTGGCGAGCCCCGAGGGCGTAGCCGGCGGCGCCGCCGATTTCGTGCCTAACGCCTTCATTCGCATCGCGCCGACCGGCATCGTCACGATCATCGCCAAGAACCCGGAGATCGGCCAGGGCATCAAGACGATGCTGCCAATGCTCATCGCCGAGGAGCTGGACGTCGACTGGAAAGACGTGCGCATCGAACAGGCGGCGCTCGACACGAAGAAGTTCGAGAACCAGTGGGCCGGCGGCAGTACAGCGACGCCGACAAACTGGCTGCCGATGCGCCGCGTCGGCGCGGCGGCGCGGGCGATGCTGGTCGCGGCGGCCGCGCAGACGTGGGGCGTCGCGGACAGCGAGTGTGAGACCCGTTCCGGTGCGGTGCATCATCGCGCGAGCGGCCGCAGCCTCAAGTACGCCCAATTGGGACAAAAAGCAGCAACTATCCAAGCACCAGCTCTCGAAACAATTGCGCTCAAGGATCCGAGCCAGTTCCGCATCATTGGAACGCGCGTGCTAGGCGTCGACAATCACGCGATCGTCACCGGCAAGCCGATGTACGGCATCGACGTCACCATGCCGGGCATGCTGTACGCCGTGTTCGAGAAATGCCCAGTCTTTGGCGGGAAGGTAGTCAGCGCGAACCTGGACGAGGTCAAAGCGGAACGCGGCGTTAAGCATGCGTTCGTCGTCGAGGGAGGCACTCAGCTCGCCGGCACGCCGATTACTTCTATCCGTTCATCTCGCACTCGCCGCTCGAGCCGCAGAACTGTACCGCCTCGTATCGCGATGGGAAGCTCGAGATCTGGGCGCCGAGCCAGACACCCGCGAACGGACGTCACATGGTCGCGCAGACGTTAGGCATCAAAGAAGAAGACATCACGATCCACCTCACGCGCACTGGCGGCGGCTTCGGCCGCCGGCTCGCCAACGACTACATGGTCGAGGCGGCGTGGATCGCGAAGGAAGTCGGCGTCCCCGTGAAGCTCCTCTGGACGCGCGAGGACGATGTCCGTCATGACTTCTATCGGCCCGCGGGCTTTCACTTCTTTACGGGCGGAGTCAGTGGAGACGGGACGCTGGTCGCGTTGCGTGATCACTTCGTCTCCTTCGGCGACGCCGAACGCTTCGCGCCGAGCGCCGGTATCACGGCGAACGAGTTTCCGGCGCGCTTCATCGCGAACTGCGAGATTGTTGCGTCCGTGATGCCGTTAGGCGTCCCGACGGGAGCGCTACGCGCGCCGCAAAGCAACGGTCTCGCGTTTGCTTTCCAGTCATTTCTCGACGAGCTCGCAGGTTTGGCTGGGAAGGATCCGCTGCAGTTCCGTCTCGACTTGCTGGCCAATTCGCCAACGGCCGATGCGCCACCCCCGGCGGGCCAGCAGGCGCCGCCGCCGGGATTCACGTTCGACGCGGCGCGGATGCGTGGCGTGCTGGAATTGGTGGCGGAAAAATCCGGCTGGAGCTCCATGAAGCTGCCGCGCGGTACCGGTCGTGGTGTCGCTTTCTACTTCAGTCACCGTGGTTACTTCGCCGAAGTCGTACAAGCGACAGTGAGCAAAGCTGGCGCGCTGAAGGTCGACAAGGTGTGGGTAGCCGGCGACGTCGGCAGCCAGGTGATCAACCCGAGCATGCCGCCGGCGCTGTGTAACGCGATTTTCGATGCCATTGGGAAGCGCGTTAGGACTCTGCCGCTATCGAAGCAGGATTTGTCCTGGAGCTGAATCGAAGCGGGAGCACGGAATAGCGAATTCCGGACTCGCTCAGGTTGAGCGCACTACGGAAAACGAACTGCGATCTTCCGGCTCCGCAAAGCGAGAGTGTCGGAGCGCAGCGAGTCCGTACCTGCTTCGGCGTGGTTGGCCTCGAGCAGATAGGAAACGAGCGCGAGATACTCGTTTTCCTTGAGTCCGCCGGGGTTCGTCAGTGGCATCGTGCTCCGGACCAGCGCGTAGAAGTCGAAGACGCGGCGGTCGTTCCAAGTCTCGACGAAGCTCTCGCCGACGAATTGGGAGCGCGCATGGCACGTCGCACACGTCTGATTGAAGACGCGTTCGCCATACTCGGCCTGAGCAGGCCAGTACGTCGCGGGCGGCAGGTTGGCCGCAGTCGAGCGAATCACGCGCGCGGTCGAGTCGAATCGCAGCGGAATCGGCGCGCCGGTTGGCGCGCTGGCGGTGAGATGCGCGCCGAGTGGAGCACGCACGTTCGTAGCCGTAGCGCCGCTGCTTGCACAGCCGATGATGACCGTGGTCCACACCGCGGCACTCCAACAGCTCCGGCGCATCACGCAGTCCCCTTATCGTTTGGCTGTTGCTCCATTATATCGCGTGAACGTTCTTTGGCGATCCCGTTTGCATTAGACCGACGAGCGCGCCATGTTCTGCCGCGCTGATGCCGTCTGTTGCGCTGCTAGAAATGGCGAAGAAACATGAGCGACGACTCGAACACGACTAGCCATCTCGATCGACGTGATTTCATCAAAACCGCTGGAGCTGGTGCTGGGCTGATTCTGCTCGGCGACGCCGCGCGCGGCGAAGCTGCACCGGCGCGAAGCGCGGTGGTGCGCAGTGGTGCGTCGCCGGACATCGTCGTCATTGGCGCGGGGATCTGGGGAAGCTTCACAGCATATCATCTGCGCAAAATGGGCGCGAACGTCACCCTGGTCGACGCGTACGGGCCGGGGAACGCGCGCTCGACATCGGGCGACGAAACGCGCGGCGTGCGCTCCTCCTACGGGGACCGGCCTGGTGCGCTCGGCGAGTTGTGGATGCTGTGGGCGCGCGAGGCGATGACGCGGTGGCTCGCTTTCGATGACGAGTGGGGACGCGACATGCGCCTCAATCTCTTCCACGTCACGGGCGATCTCATTCTCCGCGACGACTGGGACAACTTCCAGCTGCGGTGCAAGCTGTGGTGGGACCGGCACAAAATACCGTATGCCATTCTTGCCCCCGACGATGTCCGCCGGTCCTTTCCCGTCATCGGCCTGGACGACATCACCGCCGTGCTCTACGAGCGGGATGCGGGCGTCGTCCGCGCACGCCGCGCCGTGCACGCGGTGGCCGCGGCGTACGA
>QHUV01000002.1 GCA_003222065.1 Gemmatimonadota bacterium
CCGCCACGCGGTTCGATTCACTCGTTATGCTGTACCCGAAATCGAATGAAGCAACGGCGGCGCGCTACTGGAGCGGCCGCGCATGGGCCGCGGCGGGTAACCGCAGCCGCGCCGACGCCGCGTGGCGCGACGTCATCGCGCGGGAGCCGCTCTCGTACTACGCCGCGACGAGCGCCACGCAATTGAAGGCCGCGTCGTGGTCGCCCCCAGGAGGAGACCCGACAGGCGATCGGTTCCCGCGCGTCCCAGCCGTGGACAGCGCCATGCGTCGCATCACGCTGCTCGAGCAGCTGGGCATGGACACTGAAGCGCGCTTCGAGTACGATGGGCTCGAGGCGTCGGCACCGACGTCCATGGACCGTTTGCTCGCGACGGCCGATGCGCTGCGCGCTCACGGCCAGACGGCCCGTTCCATTCGCTTGGCGTGGAAGATCATCGACGGTGGGACGCGGGACGCGCGCGCGTACCGTCTGGCGTATCCGGTTGTCGATCACGATGAGCTCATTCGCCAGGCCCGCGCCCGTTCGATCGATCCGGCCCTCGTCGCGGCGATCATTCGCCAGGAGTCGAGCTTCAACCCCCATGCGGTGTCGGTCGCGGGCGCGCGCGGGCTGATGCAAGTGATGCCGAGCGTCGGCCAGCAAGTCGGGCGCTCGTTAGGCTATCCGCTCTGGGATCCGGGGCTGCTCTTCGACGCCGACGCGAACCTCGAGCTTGGCGTCGCCCACCTCGCGTCGTCGATTCGCCAATACGATGACCTCACACGCGTGCTCGCCGCCTACAATGCCGGCGGGTCGCGCGTCTCGCGCTGGGCGGCGAAGGCGGGCTCGCAGGATCCAGAGATCTTCACCGAGCGGATCTCGTTCACCGAGACGAGAGACTACGTGCGCATCGTCCAGCGGAACGCGGAGCTTTATCGGCAGCTATACCGCTGGTAAACACTCCCTCAGATCTCAGCCTCGCCTTCACACATTCCAGTCGCACATCTCACCTGGTAGAGCGAGCCCAGTTTCGAGAGGCCAGTCTCGAGCTGTGAGCCTTGAGACTAAAGGGTTAGGAATGACAGAAGGGGATAGTCCCATCTCAATTCCCAACCCTTCAATCTCAAAGCTCGCGGCTCATTTCTGCCTTCTCGAAACTGGGCTCGCTCTACCGGTTGAGACGGCAAGGCGGTGCATCGAAACTGCCGGGTTGCGTTTACCAGCCTGGCGCCAACTGGAATCCCCACACCCAACTCTTCCCCGGCCGTTGGAACGGATGGGCGAAATAGGCCTCGAAGATCATGTACCCGAGGAAATTGATGCGCGCCGACAGTCCGGTGCTGAACACCGGAATGCGATCGGTACAGGAAATGATGAAGTTATTCTGATTCGTCGGCGTCTGGTTCTGGCAATTCTTCGAGACACGCGAATTCGCGTCGGCCGCGCTCGTGGAAAATCGAAAGTCCGGTGCTTGATTGCTCGTGTACGCCACCCCGCCATCGAAGAACGGTGCGATCTCCGTCGGCAGGAAAGGGAAGTTGAGCAGGCCGAACTCCGTCGAGCCGATGACCGGTATGCGCAGCTCGAGGTTCACGACGCCAAGCCTGCTGCCGAGCATGCGGTCGAACACTGGACACGAGCTCTGTTGCGTCTGTCCGTTGAGACACTCGTCGTTGTTGATCGATCCGAAGCCGTAGCCTCTGATGAGCGTTTCCTCACCGAGATACAGCGGTGAGATGCGATTACTCTCGGAGTCCTTGCCATACCGTCCGTAATGCAACGCGCGGAAGGCGAGTGTCGTCGGCCGAATGAAGAAGTATCGGCGGTAATCCGCGAGCGCCGTCTGGAAGCTGATGTTGCCGACTGTCGGCGAATACGAGAGACGATACCGTTGTCCGGCGACGGGAGAGGTGTACGCCGCGAACGAGTTGTCACCGACGAACGCGATCTCCGGTTGGGCATAGTAGATCGCCGGCGGCGCGGGCAGGCTTTGTCGTTGCTCGGCCAGCACCTGACTGAATGACTGGTCGACGATGAGCTTGTCGACCTCCGCCTGAAAACCGAGTCGCGTCGCCGAAACGTTGAACTCGACGCGACGGGTTTGATCGAACGGATACTGCGAGAAGACGGAAGCCTGATCGATGTAGATCCGCTCGAGCACCTGATTGATCGTCGGGAAGAGATTGCCGTTGATGGTATCGACGCCGTAGAAGATGCCGCCGGTGAGATACGGTACGTGCTCCAGTCCCGCCCCGTAGTTCCAGCGGTTTCGCAAGTTTGTATAGTAGACCGCTCCGCCGATGTCGCGAACCGTTCCGTTGGCCTGAATCGCCGTGGCGATCATCTGATCGCTGAGCTGATCGCCGAAGAAGGCCGATACACCGCCGGCCACGCCCGTCCCGAATGGACCACCGGCGACGACGCCGACCGAGGGCTGGCCGAGCGCGTCGAGCGAGAATGACGCATGATACGGCGTCACCTTGAAGTCGTTGCCCGAGGCCAGACCGTCGATCGGATCGGCGAGATACGTCAGTACCATGCTCCGCGTAACGTCACCCGGCGGCAGCGCGCTCGCCGTCAACAACTGCCCGCCGTCCGTCAGCACCGCCGGCTCGCCGATCGCCTGATCCGGCTCCAGGGCGCGAATGGTGAAGCCTTGCGCCTGAAATACCGTGAACAGTACGCGCCCCGTCTTTTGTGAGACGGTGAGCGTTGGCGAAATGGAGGTGATGCCGCTGACGCCCGTGGCGACATTGGTTACCCGGCGGACGTCATTCGTGCCCAGGTTGAGCCGAAAGATGTTCGGGATTCCGTCGGGGTCGGACACGAAGTAGAGCTCGCGACCGTCCGGCGTCCACTGCGGATTGATGTTGTGCTTTGCGTGAGGGAACGGTGAGTAAACTCTAATCGCGCCGGAGGCAACATCGATCGTCGCGATCTGGAGCGGCGAGAAGACCATCGTGTTGAAGTCCGTCTCCGGACCGCGATCGGTGGCAAACGCGATCGTCCGCCCGTCCGGCGACCACGCCGGCTGAATCTCCGCGTTGCGGTCGTTGGTGAGCTGGCGGATCTGTTCCGTTTGCAAATCGAGGAGGAATAGATCACCGATGCCGCCGTGCTGTCCGGAAATCGCCAGCGTGCGGCCGTCGGGCGACCAGGACACGTGACTGAGGGCGCCGATGCCCGGCAATTTGATGCGACGCTCCACCGAGCTGTTGCGCGTGTTCAATATCGCGATCTCGTTGTTACCGCTCGCGTACACGATAAATGCAAACTTACTCGCGTCCGGCGACCAACCGCCTGACGAGTTGATGAAGCTGATCGCGTCGAAGTGCGGATCGCTCTCCGGTCCACCGAGCTTCTTGATCAAGCGGCCGGTGTGCGCGTCCGCGATGTAGACGTCCGTCGTGAACAGATTGCGCTGGGTGACGAAGGCGAGGTAGTTGCCGTCGGGGCTCACCGATGGTGACACGTTTTGCTGCTCGCTCATCTTCTTCCCGAGCGCGATGATCGTCTTGCCTTCGGAGTCCGGCTTGACGCGCCCGGCGATTTGCGGCAGGTACATCGCCCGGTTGGCCGCCGCCCACTCCTTCGAGAGCGAATCGTTATTGATGCCTAGCACGCGGACGAGGGCGGCGTCCCAACCTACGCGTAGCGCGGCACGGTACACGTCGATGATGGCGCGATCACCCCATTTTCCGCCGACATACGCCCAGAGCGCCTGGCCGTATCGATACGGGAAGAAGCGTGGATCGGTCGTGAGCTGCTTGACGGTCGGGAACTTGTTCCGCATCACGGCGTCGCGCATCCACATCGCTGTGAGGGGATCATTGCGGCCCAACGAGAAGTACTCGGCCATGCCCTCGATGAGCCATCCTGGAAGAGCATTGAGCCGCGCCAACCCGCCGCCTGGGGCGCCCTCGGCGATGTTGTACTGGAACACGTGCACCAGCTCGTGGCCGAGGACGTGATCGTTGTCCGCGTAGATGCCATTGAAGGGCATGATGACGCGCGTCCGCAGCCCCTCCGTGACGCCCTCGATCCCCTCTGCCAGGTCTTCGTTGACGACGTTCGTCTGCTCGAAATCGGCGTGATCGGCGTAGAAGATCAGCGACTTGCGGTCAAACGCGTGCCGGAAGGTGTCCGAGTGGCGCGTGTACCACCGCTCAGCCATTCGCGCGTAGTCGTGGACGATGAGCGACTCCGGCGGATAGAAGAAGTTGTCGAAGTGATCGGAGCGGAGGATCTTCCAGTTGAACTTCTCATACTGCACCTTATTGCGCCCGAAATACTGCGCGCTCGCTCGCGACGGGAGCGAAGCGACGATAGCGAGCAGGGCGACGAGCAGCGATGATGCTCGAATTGCCCAGCGCGCGCGATGCGAAACCATTTCGAGTCCTCGCGGACGAGCCGCAGGTGAAATTAGTGCCCGACGTCGGGAGGCTGATTCGTGCCTGCGTCCTGCACGCCTGGAGGCGGGCAATTGACGTGCCTCATCAGCCCTCGGATTTAGTATCCGCCTGGCAGAATGAAGACACCCGCGCAATGCCTGCCCCTTACGTCATATGCGTGTGCGCCTTCTCGCTGCCGGGTACAACAGTGCCGCTGCTCAAGGGTACACATTGAGCTTAACCTGCGTAAACCCATCGCACCGAAGCGAAGTTCATTCAGGCCACGGCGCCTCTCTTTCCGGAGCTGTCGAACAGCCTTCGCAGCTCCACCTCCTCGCGCGCGCGCGCCAGCGCCGCTTCGAGCGTCGGACAGAGGTTCTCCTCCCCTATCTCGTTGATCAGGATCGAGCGATTGAGTGCTTGTAGTGGCTGTGGCTGTACTTCGGAGACTAGCACCAGCGTCCCGTCACGGCGACTTCGGTGCACCACGTCAGTGAGCGCGTGCAGGCCGGTGGCGTCGATCGCCGGTACGCGGCGCATGCGCAGGATGAGCACACGCGGCTTGCCGGCGACGCGGGCGAGCGTGTCCTTGAACGTCTCGGCGGCACCGAAGAAAAAGGGCCCGTTGATCTCGTAAACCTCGACGCCGGGTGGTACTGGCGGTGTGCTGACGAGATCGTCGCCGCCGTCGTCGTCAAGCACTTCCGACGTGACATGGCTCACGTTGGCGAGACTCGCCATGCGATGCATGAAAAGAAAAGCCGCGAGCACCATCCCGACCTCGATGGCGACGGTGAGATCGACGAGCACTGTAAGGACGAAAGTGGAGACAAGGACAATGACGTCGCTGCGTGGGGAGCTGAGCTCCGCACGAAAGACACGCCATTCGCTCATCTGATAGGCCACCACGAGGAGGATTCCGGCGAGTGTGGCCATGGGAATGAGCGCTGCCCACCGTCCGAAGAAGAGCGTGATGAGCAGCACAGTCACGGCGTGCATCATTCCCGCGACCGGCGTTCGGCCGCCATTTTTGATGTTCGTCGCTGTGCGCGCGATCGCTCCAGTCGCCGGAATACCGCCGAAGAGTGGTGAAGCGATGTTCGCGACGCCTTGCGCCACCAGCTCCATGTTGGACCGGTGCCGCCCGCCGATCATCCCGTCGGAGACGACTGCTGACAGGAGCGATTCGATCGATCCCAGCAGCGCGATTGTAAATGCCGGTCTCACGAGGCGAGATACATCGGCGAGCGCGAGATGGGGCATCACTGGATGCGGTAGCTGCGCCGCGAGCGTTCCAAAGCGGCTCCCGATGGTCTCGACGTCCCAATGGAGGATCCGCGCGGCCACGGTGGTGGCAATGAGCGCGATGAGCGGACCGGGAACGCGTCGACTCACACGCGGCCAGAGCGCAATGATGATGACAGACGCGACGCACACGGCGGTGGCCGCGCCATTGACCGTGTGTGCGTGTTGCGCGAAGACCTTGAACCGTTCGATGAATTCCGCCGGCACGGCTCCCATTTGCAGGCCGAGAGCGTCCTTCACCTCGCCCGTCGCGATGATGACCGCAATCCCCGCGGTGAATCCCGTGATGAGTGGATGTGGAATGAAGCGAATCGTCGTGCCGAGACGGGCGAGGCCGAAGCCGATGAGCAACACACCGGCCATGAGCGTGGCGATGGTGAGACCGCCGACGCCGTATTGCTGCACGATGCCGTAGACGATCACGACGAAGGCGCCGGTCGGGCCGCCGATTTGTACTCTGGAGCCGCCGAGCGCCGATACGACGAAGCCGGCAACGATGGCCGTATAAAGGCCGCGATCGGGTGTTACCCCGCTCGCGATCGCAAAGGCGATGGACAGCGGCAGGGCGACGACGCCGACGATGACGCCGGCGATGACGTCGCGAACGAACTGCTCGCGCGAGTAGTGGCGAAGCGTGGTGACGAGCTTCGGCACGAAGGCCGAGGTGTCGGGCATGCGGTCAGTCGTGGTTATCGCGGCGGCGGTCGCGTTTGCGCTCGCCGCGCTTTCGCTTGTCGGCGAGGCGCTGCTCGCGCGACGCCCGTGTGGGGCGCGTGGGGCGTCGCTTGCGCGGGACGACCAGCGCTTGCCTAACGAGCATGGCAAGCCGCTCGGCGGCCGCGTCGCGGTTTTGAGATTGACTGCGGCGATCGCTGGCGACGACCCGTACCATACCCGCGGCGTCGAGCCGGGCCGCCAGCTTCGTGAGGAGACGGCCGCGCTGCTCGTCGCTCACGACGGTCGAGTGGGAGAGATCCCACAGCAGCTCGACCCGCGTCGAGGAAGTATTGACGTGCTGTCCGCCCGGTCCGCCAGCCCGCGATGCGCGGAACTGAAGCTCGGCGCGTGGGATCGTCAGCGCTGGCGTGATGATGATATCGCCGTCGCTCACGTCGTCGAGGGCGGCACGGAGGTGGGCGCGGCGCTCGGCGGTCGCGTCGATGGCGCCGGCGCGCGGACGTGGCGGCGGCCGCGCTCGTCGTGCCTAACGACGCGCACCGCCGCGACGCGGCGGCCGTCCATCGCCACGACCTCCAGCTCGCCGCCGGGGAACGTCGCCCGGTCACCGATGCGTGGGACGCGCCCCAGCCGCGCGAAGGTGTACCCGCCGAGCGTCGTCCAGTCGCCATCGGGGATGGGAAGCCGATAGTCGCTTCGCACGTCGACGAGCGACATCGAGCCCGCCAGCTCGAGAACGCCATTCGCCTCGATCGCTTCGCGCACCGCGAAATCGTACTCGTCGTTGATGTCCCCGATGACTTCCTCGACGAGATCCTCGAGCGTGACGATACCCGCCGTGCCGCCGTATTCGTCGAGGACGACGGCCATGTGCGCACGCGAGCGGCGTAAGTCGTCCAGGACTCGCTCCGCGGGCCGATTGTCGGGTACGTAGAGCGGCTTGCGAATGAGCGACTTGAGGTCGAACGGGCTTCCTGCCTCGGTCAGCCAAAAATCCTTCGCGACGAGCACGCCGACGACGTCGTCCAGCGATTCTTGATAGACCGGGTATCGCGAGTACCGCTGGGAGCGCATCACCTGCCAGACGTCCGTTTCGCTGGCGTCGATCGCGATGGCGACGATCTCCGTGCGTGGCCGCATGACGTCGCGCGCTCGCTTTTCGTGAAAATCGAATACGCCGGCGAGCATCGCGCTGTCCGATTCATCCAGCGCGCCGTGCGCACGCGACTGCATAACAAGTAGCCGCAGCTCCTCGGGTGAGTGAACGCGGTCACCAAGCACGGGTTGAACGCCGAGAAGGCGTAAGATGCCGTTCGCGGCACCGTTGACCAGGGCGATGAACGGCGACATCAGGGCACTGAAGCCGATGAGCGGCCGCACGATCAACCCGCTCGTGCGTTCCGGTCGGATGAGCGCAAGGCTCTTCGGCGTCAATTGTCCGAGGACGATGTGGAGGAAAGCGATGACACTGAATGCCGTGATCGCCGCGGCCGTCGTGTGGACCGCATAGCTGGGCACCACGAGTCCCAATCGTCCGAACGCGTCATCGATGAGGACCGCGATCGCGTCCTCGCCGAGCCAACCGAGGGCGAGCGATGCCAGAGCGATGCCCACTTGCGTGGCCGATATATAGCGGTCGAGATCTTTGAGCGTCCTCTCAACAAGGCGCGCTCCGCGATCGCCGGCTGCCACCCGATGCTCGATTCGGCCTCGCCGTACGGCGATGAGCGCGAACTCCGCCGCCACAAAAAAGGCGTTCGCGCGCACGAGCCCGAGAACGACCGCGATACGCCACGCGATTCCCGCGGCTCCGACAGCCGGCGGCCCATCGGCCGCGGCGATCACGGCGACGACGCTCGCGCCAAGCACGCTAACCATCAGCGGCGCCACGGCCTTGGAAACCCGCGCCAGTCGTGATCGTCAACAGGCATAGCAGAATGCAAGAGTCCGGGTAGTCCGCGATCTCTGCACTTTGCAACGATCGGTCCTCCCTCCCGCCGTTTCGCCATCGTGGATTCGCCGTCACCCGAAGGATCGCCGCCCGCCGTCCGGTCCGAGCAGCGGACGTTCGACGCAATGCTCGATCCGCGTCGATTGCTGCGTTGGCTGTATATCGGCCGCATGTCGGTGGCGACGGCAATCTTCACTGCCGCCGTCTTCGTGTGGACGCGTGAGGACACCGACACGCACAAGCTGCTCGTCGCGTCGCTCGCCTTCGTGCTGGCGACGGGCGTGACGGTGCTGTCGGCATGGTACAGCGAAATATACAGAAAAGCGCTCCAGCCGACGTTCTTCTACCTCCAATCGACGTTCGATCTGCTGCTCGTCACCGCCGTCGTGCACGTGACGAATGGCAGCACCTCACAATTCGCGGCGCTGTACATCCTCATCATTGCCACGGCGAGTCTGCTGCTCCCCGTCGGCGGTGGTCTGCTCATCGCCGCGTTAGGGAACGTGTTGTACGTGGCGGATACGGTGCTCATCTCCGGCACCTCACTCGTGCCTGCGGTGTGGCTCCAGCTCGGGGTGTTCGCGACGGTCGCCCTGGGGAGCGCCTATCTAGGCGCTCAGCTGCAGCGCGCCGGGGCGGGGAAGGAGCGACTCGTCGCGCAATTGCAGGCGGCGCGGCTGCAGGCGGATGAGATTCTCCGCAATATCCGCAGCGGTGTGATCACCGTCGATTCGGGGGGCCGGCTGCTCTACGTCAATCCGACCGCCGAGCAGTTGTTAGGCGCGAGTCTGCGCCACTACATCGGCGAGCCGGTGCTGGTGCGGATCGGCGAGATCGCCCCCGAACTGTCGCACGCACTCGAGCGGTCCGTGATGCATCAGATCCGGACGACGCGAGCCGAAGGACTCGTGTCGACGGTCGCTCGGCGGTTTCCCATCGGCGTCACCACGACGTACACCGACGGCGAGCGCGGTGACCTCGACCGAACGGCGACGGCCATCTTCCAGGACATCTCCGATCAGAAGCGCATCGACGCGCTGCGACTTCGCGCCGAGCGGCTCGAGGGAATCGCCGAGCTGAGCGCCTCGCTGGCTCACGAGATCAAGAATCCCCTCGCATCGATCCGATCCGCCGTCGAGCAGCTGGCGCGCATGCCGCGCGCCGGCGATGATGAGCGAACACTCACGGGCCTCGTCGTCCGTGAGTCCGATCGGCTGTCGCGATTGCTCTCCGAGTTCCTCGACTTCGCGCGCGTCCGCGTCGCGCGGACGCGGCCGGTGGACATGGGTGACGTCGCGCGGCACGCGGCGCGCCTCGCCGAGACACGGCCGGAGCGGAAGGACGTGCGAATCGTCTGTGGGATCCCCGAGCGCGTTTCGCTCGTCGTCGACGGCGACGATGATCTCCTCCATCGCGCCGTGTTCAATCTCCTGCTCAATGCCATACAGGCGTCGCCTAACGGCGGCGTCGTGCACGTCGACGTGACGCCGGGTTCGTTCGACCCACTCCCCGTCGGCGTGACCTTCGACGCCGGCACCGTCGCCGTGCGCGTCCGCGATGCCGGCGCCGGCATCCCGATGGAGATAAGTGACCGCCTGTTCGATCCGTTTTTTACGACAAAGCCCGGCGGCAGCGGTCTCGGACTCGCCGTCGTCCAACGTGCCATCGAGGCCCACCGCGGACTCGTCTTCGTCGACAGCGGCGGCCACGGCACCCGCTTCACCATCGTCCTTCCTCGCACACAGCCGGTCAGGGCCGCCATCGAGACACCGCCCGCATCCGTGCCGATCATCCGCACCGCTTACGCTACTGGGAGTGCATCGTGACCGAGTCATCGAACGGTAGACCGACCGTCCTCGTCGTGGACGACGAAACCGGAATTCTGGATTCGCTCAACATCCTGCTGCGCACGGAAGGGTTCACGCCATTGCTCGCGCAGGGCGGCAAGCGTGGCCTCGAGCAATTGACGGCGGTAACACCGGATATCGTGCTCACCGATATCCGGATGCCGAACGTCACCGGCGTCGACATCCTCGCCGCCGCGAAGCAGCGTGATCCCGATTGTCCGGTCATCCTGATGACGGCCCAGGCAACGCTCCAATCGGCAATGCAAGCGGTAAATGAAGGCGCCTTTTATTACATCCAAAAGCCGTTCCGCAATGACGAGCTCGTGGCGATCCTGCGTCGCGCCGCCGAGCATCGCAAGCTGCGCGTCGAGAACAAGTCACTCAAGCAGGAGATCCGCCGGCGCGAGCGCACCAGCGGCACGCGTCCCGTCGGCATCAGCAAGAGCTGGCTCGACGTGCTCCGCCTTGCGGAGACCGTCGCACCGACGGAATCGACGGTGCTCATTCAAGGTGAATCTGGTACGGGTAAGGAGGTCGTCTCGCGTTACATCCACGACCTCTCCAATCGCGTCGATGGACCGTTCTTGTCGATCAACTGTGGCGCACTTCCCGAAGGACTGCTCGAGAGTGAGCTCTTCGGCCACGTGAAGGGATCGTTCACTGGCGCCGTGAAAGACAAGGAAGGTCTCTTCACTGCTGCCGCGACCGGCACGTTCTTCCTCGACGAGATCGGTGAGACGACGCCGGCGACGCAGATCAAGCTCCTGCGCGTTCTCCAGCACCGCGAGGTCATTCCCGTCGGTGCCACCGAAGCGATCCCCATCGATACGCGGCTCATCGCCGCCACCAATCGTGATCTCGAGGAAGAGATCAAGGGCGGCGGCTTCCGCACGGACTTGTACTACCGGCTCAACGTCATCGCCCTGCATCTACCGCCCCTCCGACAACGCGCCGACGACATCCCCATGCTCGTCGAGCATTTTCTCCATCGAATTGCCGAGGTGCGCTCGGAGCCTCTCAAACAGCTCGCTCCCGGAACGATGGAAGCGCTCCAGGAGTACACATGGCCCGGCAACGTCCGCGAGCTGGAAAACGCCCTCGAGCGCGCGGCGATCCTCACGACCGGCACCGAGATCACCGTCGCCGCGATGCCCGAGCGCGTGACGCAACGCAAAGCCGAACCGCTCGTCTCGACGCGCACGCCGCCGAATCCGACGCTCGAGGCGGTCGAGCGCGCGTACATCCTGTGGGTGCTGCAGAGCGAGGGTGGGAACAAGTCGCGCGCGGCTGAGGTTCTTGGCATCGACCCGTCGACATTGTACCGGAAGCTCTCGCGATACGGAGTCGAAGCCGCGTGAGCGCTGCCGTCGCGCCGGTCGCGGTCGAGGCCGAGAGTGCGGCGCGCGATGTCGCGAGTTCCCTCGCCGAGCGCATCGGCGCGTTCGCCCCATTTCTCGCCGCGGCGCTCACCTTTGCGATTGCGGCGTCAATCATCGCTCTATATCCCGTCGGGATCTTTCACGATGACGGGGTCTATCTGATTCTCGCGAAGGCGCTCGCGAACGGTCACGGCTATCGCTATCTGAACATTCCCGGCGCTCCGGTCGCAACGCATTATCCGCCGGTGTATCCGCTGCTCCTCGCAGTTCTCTGGAAGCTCGCACCGTTCCCCGATAACATAACGATCATCCTCTTGGCAAATGCCATTTTGTTGGCGGTGACGGCCTGGGGACTGACGCGCTTCGTAAGTCGGACGTTGGGTTGGACGCCGTCCGCGGCTGCCGCACTCGCGCTCGTTGGCACGCTCTCGCTGCCGCTCCTCACACTCGCGACCGTCGCGCTGTCGGAGGTCTGCTTCCTCGCGCTGCTCGTCCCCGCCCTCGCACGCTGCGAGCGCGCGCTGACCGCGCCTCGGTCGCGAGCGCACGACATCGCGATGGGGATGCTCGCCGGATCGCTGGCTCTCGTTAGGACGCACGGGGTCGTCCTCGCTGGGGCGTTGGCGGTCGTATTGGTCTATCGCCGCGAGTGGCGGCGCGCCCTGCTCGTGATCGCGGGGAGCGCCGTGCTGCTCGTGCCATGGCAGCTATGGATTGCCCTGAATGACAGCGTTCTCCCCGAGCCCTTACGTGGCAGCTACGGATCGTATCTCGGATGGTTCGTCGACGGCGTAACGCATGGAGGCTGGCCACAGCTCATCGGTACGGTCTTGCGTAACATCTCCGAGTGCGCGGCGTTGATCGCGGACCGTTTCGCGCTCTGGCCGCGTGGAGTGTGGCCCGTGATTCCAATGGTCGTCGCGGTTTTTTGCCTTGCCGTGGGTGCGCTGCGGCTCCGCCCACGCGCCCCCGTGACTGTCGTCTTCGGCGCCGCGTACATGGCCGTGACGTTGGTCTGGCCGTTCGCCTCCTGGCGATTCCTGTGGGGTGTCTGGCCGCTCCTGCTGCTATTCGTCGCCGCCGGCGCCGAAACCATCGTCCGCTGGCGCCCCCGCGCGCGCTCATTGGCTCTCGTTAGGTTTGCGTCGGCGGCAGCGGTGGGTCTGCTCCTCGCCGGAGTCGTGCGCGACGAATGGGCGACCTTTAGTGGGCGTCTGTGGGTATCTCCAGTCCGCGACGCGACCCGCAACATCGCGCCCGCGATGCGTTGGATCTCCAAGAACACGCGTCCGAGCGACGTCGTCATCGCCGACGCCGAGCCGCTCGTCTATCTGCTCACTGACCGGCGCGCTATTCCGCCAGTAGCGTTCACGGCCACGGAATACCTGACGCCGCGGAGCCGCTCCGTCGACGCCGCGGCGTTGGCCGAGCTCGTTAGGCGCTATCCCGTGCGCTACGTCGTCACCGTCGTCCCATCGACCGCCGCCGCGGCGCGCACCTTCGCCACCCCTTCCACGGCGCGCGGATTCACGATTCGCGAAACCGACAGGCTCGGTGGCGGTGCAGCCTTCGAGGTCACGCGCCCATGAGCACCGCGGTCGACGTCATCGCGGCGCCGTCGGCGGAGCGCGAGTGGTCATTCTCGCTGGAGGCGACGATCCCGTGGATCACGGCGTTCATCGTTCTCGCCGTCGGCATCGCCCTGATCGACGCGCTGCCGGTCGGTGTGGTACACGACGACGGCATGTATGTCGTGCTCGCGAAGTCGCTGGCGAGTGGCCAGGGCTACCGGTGGATCCACGTCCCCGGGTCGCCCGCGGCGACCCACTTTCCGCCGGGGTATCCCGCGCTGCTGGCGCTGCTCTGGCTCGTCTATCCCGCCTTTCCGGCGAACGTCGTCCTGTTCAAGCTCGCCAATGCGTGTTTCGCGGCGATCGCGGCCGCCAGTTGCGTCTCGTTCGCGCGCGAACGATTCACGATGTCGTCGCTTGGTGCGGCTGCATTCTCGCTTGGATCGATTCTCAGCATTCCGATGCTGACACTGAGCGTGATGGTGATGAGCGAGCCGTTCTTTATGGCGCTGCTCATTCCGATCTTGATATGTGCCGAGCGCGTGATCGACACGGATGAGCCGCGCCGGCGGGACATCATTCTTCTCGGCATCGCCGCGGGTGTCGCGACGCTCGTTAGGACCCACGGTATTGCCCTCATCGGCGCGATACCGCTCACGCTCCTCGTCAGGCGGCGGCGGGTCGCCGACGCGGCACTCTTGGCCGCAATGGCGATCGCCGTCGTACTGCCATGGCAGCTCTGGGCAGGGGCGAATACCGCTGCCCTTCCCGCGCCGATGCATGGCAACTATGGGTCGTACGGCGCGTGGCTCGCCGCGGGCCTACGCAGCGAAGGTTTCGGACTGCTCTGGCGCACCGCGGCGCGCACGAGCGTCGAGCTAGTAGCGATGTTTGCGACGCTCGCTGCGCCAGCGCTGCCCGCTTTGCCGAGGATCGTCGCGCTCGTCGCGCTCGCGATGCTCTCGATCGTTGGCGCGCGCAGCTATGCGTGCCGGGCGCCAGTGTCGGCGCTCTTTCTCGCGCTCTATGCCGCGATCGTCATCGTCTGGCCATTCACCCCAGCGCGCTTTGCGTGGGGTGTGTGGCCGCTCGTGCTGCTTCTTCCCGTTCTCGGTGCCCGTGAGATCATCAAATGGCGACCGTCCGAGCGAAGATCGCAGCTCGTGCGCGCTGGCGCGCTGGCTCTGACCGTCGCGCTCGCGATGGGACACGCCCTCTACACGGTGCGCGGCTATCGAGGCCAGTGGTGGGCGAGCATTCCGCGCGCCGGTGCCGCGAATCTTCGTCCACTCGTCCTCTGGGCAGCGCGGCACACGGCACCGACGGACGTTCTCGCCGTCGAGGCGGAAAGTGCCGTCTACCTCTACACGGGACGACAAACGGTTCCAGTGCACACTTTCACGGTGCAGCAGTACTTCAATCCGCGTCCGGCGGAGCTGGACGCCGCCGTCATCGATGGCGTCCTCGCCAGCTACCCTGTCAATGCCGTCGCGGTTACGACGCGGACAAGCCGCGACGCAGCCCTGCTTCTCGCCTCGCGGCGACCGCCGCTGCTGACCGTGACGGACAGCTTTCCAGGCGGCATTGTTCTCACTCCGACTCACCGATGACTACCACCGCACCATCCACAGCGTCGCCTTCCGTGAAGCAGAACCGGCCCCCGCAGCGCCGACATCGCACGCCGATCGATCGGGCGACGTTGCGCCTGTCAGTGCTGATCCCCGTCTATAACGAGCGTCACACCATCGAGCTCATTCTCGATGAAGTCGCCTCGACGCCCATTCAAAAAGAGGTCATCGTCGTCGACGACTGTTCCACCGATGGCACCCGCGACCTTCTCCAGGAGCTCTTCGACGAAGGCCGCATCGATCGCTTGCACCTGCAACCCGTGAATCGCGGCAAGGGCGCCGCCATTCGCCAAGCGCTCTCCATGAGCACCGGCGACGTCGTCATCGTCCAGGACGCCGATCTGGAGTACGACCCTGCTGACTGGCGGCAGTTGCTCGAGCCGATTGTCGACGGCCGGGCCGATGCGTGCTTCGGCTCGCGGTTCCTCGGCGGGCCGCACCGTGTCCTCTACTTCTGGCACTCGGTGGGCAACAAGCTCTTGACGATGTACTCGAACATGCTGACCAATCTCAATCTCACCGACATGGAGACGTGCTACAAAGCCATGCGAGGGGATTTGGCGCGTGAGGTGATCCTACCGAAACTGA
>QHUV01000200.1 GCA_003222065.1 Gemmatimonadota bacterium
CGTCGTGTCTTTCGGCGTGTCCTTCTGCGCGCCGGCTCGCGACACCGGGAGAGCGAGGACATACAGCACCGCACCACAAATCGCAAAGCGACGCATCGCTCGTCCGCTCAGTGACGGTGGAAGGCTGACCAGCAACGCAGTGGTTATACGGGCGCCACGGGAGAGTGTCAAGCGTATCGGCGTCGAGATCCCCGGGCGGCTCAGGCGAGATCGAGCACGCGCGCGCCAACGAGCGTCGACAGGACGCCGAGAAAATCGGTGAGGGGCACGCGCGACGCTGGCGGCGTGGCGCGATTGTAAGCCTCGAACAGCGACGGGACTTCGTCGTACTGCGGGGCGAGAGCAACGAGCCTAACGACATCCACGTTTCGCACGTAACGAATCTCTTCGTCGAGGGCCGGCGCGGCGAGGTGAGGTTCGAGCACCAGGCGGTTGCCGCGCACGAGGGGCCGCTCCACCTGCCGCACCGGAGCGGCGAGCCGGAAGCGGTGGCTCGGCCGTGCCTTCAGCTCACGCAGCGCGGCGACGACCGGCTCACGCGACAGCTCGGCGCTCGGCGCGGCGCTCGCGAACGCGGCACGATGCTCCCAGAACTCCGTCCCGTAGGCGTGCGCAGGCGCGCGCGACATCTCGGCAAAGCGACGTTGCAGTGCGACGTACATGCGCCGCTCGCAAGCGGAGTAATGGCCGAGCGCCGCCTCGGTGAGCGCGGGCGACGTTAGGCAGGTGTGCGTGACGACGGCCGCAAGCCACGCGGATGCGAGCGCCTTCTTGATACCATACGACGAGAGCGGATCGACGAACGAGGCAGCATCTCCCACCCGCAGTAATCTCTGCTCGCCGATACTTCGCGCGATGTATGCGGATGCGTCTCGAGCCCACGGCCCCGAGACCGTCCGCGCGCCAGCCGACACGTCGCGGAGCCAGTTGGTCTTGGCGAGCTCGGCGTGATAGCGCTGACCAAGCGATTCTCTGGAGCGCCCGCGGGGCGGATCGAGCATCACCGCGATCTGGCGACGTCTTCGGGACAGCGGAACGGACCACGCCCAGCCTTCATCATAGCTCTCGACGAGCGTGTGCGACGCGTCGGTAATGGGCCACGCAGTCCGTTCCCAGGTGCAGATCAGGGCGAGCGTGCGCGGAGTCGCGTTAGGCGCCGGCCGATCGTGTCTGCTGGAGAGACGAGCACGCCCTGAGCAGTCGAGCACCCAGCGCGCGCGAACGATCGACGAGCCGCCGGCGGTGCCGAATCCCACACGTGACATGTCACCGCCCTCCTCGGGGATAACGTCCCTCACGCCTGCCCGACGGATCGTGGCGCCGGCACGCGCCGCTTCGCGGAGGAGTAGACGGTCCAACAGGTCGCGTCTCACCTGAAGGCCGCAGCTTTTGTCCGGGAACAACTCGACCCGCGGGGTCTCGCCGTCGTCCCATTTGACGGAGTTGCCGGTCGAGCGCGGAAATGCGGCGCCCTCGATGACTTCGCGCACGCCGATACGGTCGAGCAATTTGAAGCTGGACGGTGGGAGCGATTCGGCGACGGCAGGGCGTGGCGCCGGACGCCAAAGGAGTGTCACGCTGTGTCCCCAGAGCGCGAGGAGGTGCGCGGCGCTCGAACCCGCCGGGCCGCCGCCGATGACAACCGCATCGACGGTCAATTCACGACTACTCATTGTCCCTCAGTGCGACGTCGTTGCCTCGCGCTTCAACCACTTATCCCACCACTGCAGCTCCTGCCAGTAACGGTGAACGCTGTTCCATGCCGACCAGCCGCCGTGATACGAATCGGGATAGCGGACTATCCGCGCGGGCACCTTGCGCTTCTTGAGCGCGGTGTACATCTGCTCGGCCTGCTCGATCGGCACGCGTAGGTCGGCTTCTCCATGAACGAACATCGTCGGCGTCGTGACGTTGCCCGCATAGTGAATGGGCGATTGACGCCACAAGAGCTCGTAGCCTTTCGCCTCCCAAGGCGCGCCGAAAAACTCGCTCTCCTTGGTACGGGGAATGTCGGCAGTGCCGTAGTCACTGACCCAGTTGCTGATACCAGCGCCGGCGATCGCGGCCGCGAAGCGATTCGTCTGGGTGATGATCCAGTCGGTCATGAAGCCGCCATAGGAGTAACCGGTAACGCCGAGTCGCTTCGGATCGATCGGGTAATGAGCAAGTACGTAATCGACGCCGGCCATCACGTCCTCGTAGTCTTTGATGCCCCAGCCCCCGCCCCACGTCGCCCACAGAAAGTCTTCGCCGTAGCCAGTGGAGCCGCGGGGATTCGTGTACAGCACGGCATAGCCATTGGCGGCGAAGAGCTGCAACTCGAAATCGAAGTTGTTGCCGTAGGCGCCGTGCGGTCCGCCGTGGACGGCAAGAATGAGCGGCAGTCGTTCACTGGCGGCGTGTGCCGGGACCAGGACCCAACCTTCGACCTTCGTGCCGTCCTTGCTATTGAAGGAGATTCGCGTCGCCGTGTCGAGGTGGACATCGCCGAGAAAGGCCGCGTTCACGTTCGACACCCGTCGCTCGCAGCGCGTTAGGCCGTCGGCGCAGGCCGCCCCGAGGATCGCCACCAAGACGTCGGACGGGTGCGTGGGATCCGTCGCCGCGTAGGCAATTGCCGCGCCGTTCGCCGACATTGAGAATCCGCTCAACCGCCGCGCGCCGGCCGTGAGCTGCTCGATCGCGCCGCCGGTAAGCGGCACGCGGAAGAGATGACGATCGCCGCCGATTTCCGCGTCGAAGAGGACCGAGCGCCCCGATTCGTCCACGTCAGGTCGGCCGGGAATGAGATCCCAGGACGGCGTGAGATTCTGCCAGCGGCGCGTCTCGTTGAGGGCGGCGTCGACGGGCAAGCGATAGAGATCGACGGCCGCGCCATGCGTCGCCTTGGACGCGATGACCGCGCTGAGGCCCTGCTCGCGCCTAACGACGAGCCAACGGCCGTCGGGCGACCACGTCGGCGCGCTGTAGTCGTAGCCGTCGTCGGTGAGACGTCGCATCTCACCGTGGAGATCGACGACGAACAGGTCGCTCCGCTCATAGATGTATTCGTCGCGTTGATGCAGATTCGCGACGAGGGCGAGCGAGCGCGAGTCGGGACTCCAGGCTGGATCCTGCACGTCGACGCCGAAGTGCGTGAGGGCGCGTGGCACACCGCCGGCGCGTGGCACGACGTACAGCTCCGCGGGCGGCGTTGCGACCGAATCGCGCGGATCAGTGAGATAGCCGCGCTGATCGAATCGCGCGTTCATCCAATCGTAGATCTTCCCCTTGAATCGTTCGGCGAGCTTTCTCTCCGCCGGGTCGGTGTGCGTTGGCGGCCGCACGCGAGGCCGGCGCACGAACGCGATCCAGCGGTTGTCGGGACTGAAGATCGGCGGCGCCGTGACGCCATCGATCTGAAAGGCCTCCCCGGCGGGAGTGTCCATGCGCAAGAACCATATTGCGCTCTCCTCGCTGGAGTCCGCCGTCGCGGCGAGCGAACGGCGACGCGAGGTGAATGCGAGGAGCGTTCCGTCGGGGCTCCAGCGCGGATCGGCCGCGCCGAACGCGGGATTGCTGATGCGAACAGGCGACGACGAACCATCCGTCGGCGCCAGCCATATTTCGCTTTGACGTCTGTTCTCGTTCTCGACGTGATACGTGCGGACGTAGGCGACGCGTTTCCCGTCGGGGGAAAGCGCCGGAGCTGTCGCCGTCTCGATACGATAATAGTCCTCGAGCTCGAGCGCCCGCATCGCGTTCGCTGCGGCGCCTACCTGCCGCGCCGGCGTCTGCGCCGCCAATGCGGGAACGACAGCTAGACCCACGACCGCCAGACGACACCAGCCCCCACGCTTGCGCTGCGCACGCATGTCGAGACCTCGATAGCTTGAGACCACGTAGCGTACGCCTGATGCGTAGGGCGTCAAGACGCGCCGGCGCCATAGCGAGGCGTCGCGTGCTCACCGAGTGGGAGTGAATCCATGGGTTCTCGCGTTCGCATCAATATCGCGGCAGCTGCACTCGCAGCCATCGCCCTTCGCCCTAGCACCGTTTGCGCACAGACGGCGCCCGATGCGGCCGGCATGGTCGTATCGAAGCACGGCGTCGTGATCTCGAGCTCGTCTATCGCGTCGGATGTGGGCGCGAGCATTTTGCGGCGCGGCGGGAATGCCGTCGACGCCGCCGTCGGGACGGCGTTTGCGCTCGCCGTGACGTATCCAGGCGCCGGCAATATCGGCGGCGGCGGATTCATGGTCGTGCGCCTCAAGAACGGCAAGGCAACGACGATCGACTACCGCGAGCGCGCACCACTCGGCTCGACGCCGACGATGTATCTCGACGCCAGCGGGAAAATCAACCGGGCCCTCACGGCGACAGGCTATCTCGCGCCGGGCGTGCCGGGAACCGTGCGCGGACTGGCACTCGCCCATCGCAAGTTTGGCCGACTCCCTTGGCGCGAGGTGGTGATGCCGGCGGCGCAGCTCGCATCGAAGGGCTTCCCGCTCGACTCCGGTCTTGCTCAGAGTCTCAATCGCGAGGTCGAGCAGGCGATGAAGCCGTACGCCGCGTCGGTGGCCGCGTACGCGAAGTCCGGCGGCGGACAATGGCAGCCCGGCGACACGATCCTTCTCGCGGATCTCGGGCGAACGCTCACGGCAATCGCGACGACTGGCGCCGACGCTTTTTACACGGGCTGGATCGCGGACAGCGTCGCCGCGGACATGCAGCGGAACGGCGGCCTGATCACGAAGGCTGATCTCGCCGCCTATCGCGCGAGAGAGCGTGCGCCGATTCGAGGTAGCTATCGCGGCTACGACATCGTCACAATGCCGCCGCCAAGCTCCGGCGGCGTGGCAATGGTCGAGATGTTGAACGTTCTCTCACATTTCGATTTGCGGCAGCAGGGGCGCTGGTCGCCCGAAACGCTGCATCTCATGATCGAGGCGATGAGGCGCGCGTACGTCGACCGGGCGCGCTACCTCGGCGATCCCGACTTCGTCAAGATGCCGCTCTCGCGCCTAACGTCAGCGAAGTACGCGTCGACGCTTGCCGCGCACATCGACCGCGCGAAGGCAACAAGCAGCGTCGACCTGGGGAAGGACATCGTGACCTCGACCAGCGTCGCCGCCGAAGGCGACGAGACGACGCAGTTCTCGATCGTCGACGGCGATGGCAATGCCGTCTCGAATACGTTCACACTCGAGGGCGGTTACGGATCCCACGTCGTCGTGCGCGGCGCTGGATTCCTGCTCAATAACGAGATGGGTGATTTCAACAAGAAGCCCGGCGAGACGAACGTCCAGGGTGATATCGGGACGCGCGCCAATCTAATCGCGCCAGGGAAACGAATGGTGAGCTCGCTGACGCCGACGCTCGTGAGCAAGAACCGGTAGCTGTTCATGGTCACCGGGTGGCCGGGCGGCCGCACGTTGATCAATCGAAGACAAAGACGGCGTACGGGGCGAACGATCGGCGCAGCAGCGACTCGAAGGCTGCCGCGCCCTGATCGTCGTTGCCGCCCGATCCCAGAGACGCTCTTTCAGGCGGTAACGTGGGAAATCAGCGGGGCAACGGGCACGCCCTACGCGCCGCGCCGCCCGGTGTGTATTCTTTAGGGCGTCTTTCCGGGAGACGGCCGAAGCTATGGCGAAACGAAAACGGGCGGCACCCAGGATCGCGAAGCGTCAGGTCTCGAAGTCCCCGTATTTCATGCAGCCGGGAAAGCGGGGCGTCTTCGTCGTCTTGCATCGCGCCTGCGGCAACCGCGTCGTGCCCAAGATCTGCGGCGAAATGCCCAGCAGATCGCACGCCAAAATGCTCATCTCGCAACTCGAGCGTGCTGAATCAGCGGTGAAAGATCTCTTCCTCGAGGCGACCGATGACGGCATCGAGGCGCTCGAGGCGGTGCTGGCCGCGTGTCGCGAAGAGGTGTTGCGCCGCGGGCCGCGCGTGCATGAAGGGGGAACAACGAGTGGCGGTACGCCGGGAGAGCCCACGGCGACGGCGAGGCCCAGGGTGGGAACAGAGGCCGCGGTGCGTCTGGGCGGAACCGGCGGGGGCGACACCCGCGCGGCCGCCGGGGGGCGCCGAACATCGAGCAGCCCTCGAACGTGCGCCCCTTGCCCAGCAATGAAGAGCGGCCGCCATCGGGAGACGAACCGTATAACGAAGCGGCCTCGTAGGGTAGAGCGTTGGGCGTAGAGCGTTGAGCGTGAAAATTGAAAAGCCCGGCACGCTTGCGTGCCGGGCCTCCTTTTTCGTGGCGCTCTTCGCCCCACGCCCAGCGCTTTACGGCACTACGTCGGCCTTCACTGTCTGGTCTGCCTGGCGGCGCTCCTTGAGATGGTCCTCCATCTTGAGACGTGGGACGCCATTGACGATCCAGTCAGCCGGCTTGTCGCCCTTGAGCTGGAAGTCGAACCACTCGCGCATGCGAACTGCGTAATCCTTCTGGTTCACCGCGCGCTGTAATCCGTGGTTCTCGCCGACATACTCGAGCAGAATGATGTCCTTCCGCAACTGTCGGAGCGTGTTGTAGTAGGTGATGCCCTGATTGAAATCCACGGCGCCGTCTTTGTCGTTATGCAAGATGATGAGCGGGGTCGTCACCTTGTCGGCATGGAACGCCGGCGAGTTTCGAATGTAGGCGTCATAGTTCTGAATGAAGTTGCCCTTGAAGCGGCCCTGGCTCGACTCGAATATGCCTTGATTCGTGCCGCCCGTGTTCCAGTAGATAGAGCTGTACATGCTCACCAAGTCGGTGAGCGGCGCGCCGGCGATGGCCGCGTGGAACATGTTCGTCTGCGTCACGAGGAACGCCGTCTGATAGCCGCCCCACGAGTGGCCCCAGAGACCGATCCGGGTCGAATCGATAATCCCGGTCGCGATGGCGGCGCGCACCGCGGGGAGCACGCACCACACGGCCGACATCCCGGGATCGTTGACTTTGTAGACGATGTCCGGATCGAGCACCGCGTAACCGCGACTCGTGTAGATGCTCCGGTTCGGAGTGCTCGTCTCACTCGGCGTCGCGTACGAGTTGAGCAACTGTGAACGCTTCTCGTAGATCGTGACGAGCAGTGGGTATTTCTTCCCGGGCTCGTAATTCGCCGGCAAATACAGCGCCCCCTGGAGCGTGTCGCCCTTGTCGCTCACATATTTTATGAGCCGCGCGCCGCTCGACCAGGCAAACTCCTTCTGCTGCGGGTTGGCGTCCGTAATCTGACGCCCGCTCTTGAAGTCCGGATTGGCGACGAAATAGTTCGGGAAATCCAGCGCCGTCTGTCGAGTGTAGAGATAAACGGCGGCGTCCTTCGCCTTCGTAAAAGAGTAGGACGCGTCGTTCCAGACGAGAGGGGTCGCGCCAGTCTTGCCAACATCGACGCGCGACAAACCCTCTTTCTTGGTCCACTCTCCATACGTGCCGAGGTAGAGCGGCTTCGTTAGGTCGATCCCCTCTTCCAGTCCGGTGCTGCCAGCTCGTCCACGGCTACGCGCGGCCGTCGCGGCAAACGCGTAGAGGCGCTGATAGCGGATCTGATTCTTGCGTCCGTCGCTCGTGAGGTTCACGGCCTTGCCGGTGCCGTTCACCGGCACACGCCAAACGTCCCATCCGTCGCTGAGCAGCACGGCGCTCGCGTCCTTCGACCAAGCAAGCACCTGACGCGGGGGCGGTACGATGTTGTTGTGATCGTCCTCGGTGTTCGCGAAGCTGACCGGTGCGTCCTTGGTGACGTTGTGCTTCTGCGCCGTAGCCACATCGAGCGTCCAGAAATTCGCGTCATCGCCCCAGTAGAGCAGCTGCTTGCCATCCGGCGAGGGAATGGCCGGCGTAGGACTCCCGGGCAGAAGATCCTTCTTGAGCGCCAAGGTCCGGGCGCCTGTCGTGAGGTCGACCGTGTAGACGTCTACGTACCGACGTCCGTCGTAACTCGCGCGCTGATCGTAATCGCGGCTGTCGATGCCATACGCATAGCGATCGTGCGGCAGCAGCGTCACCTGGCGCAGTCCCTCGTCCGACAGCCTAACGAATTTGTTGTCGGCGATTCGGTACTCCGAGAGATAGCTGTAGGCACGGTCGGCCTGCTCCTGTACGAGCTGCTGTGACTGCAGCCGGGGATCCTTCCAGTGCCAGAGCACGAGCGTCGCATTCTCATCGTCTTGCTCAACGCGCGGCTGGTTGCGTGCGCCGCCTTCACCGGGCGCACCGGCCTGGACGATGGGTGGCCGCTGCCCGGCGCCGTCTCGGTTGGCCATGACCTCCGGCGCTACCTTCGGTTTCGCTTCACGAATGCCGAAGAACACCGTGCTGAAATCATCTGCTATCCGCGGCGCTCGATCAGCGCTCACCCTCAGACCGGAGGGAAAGTCAGGGCGACCGGCAGCGTCGAAGATGACCTTCTTCTGCGCCGCGCTGCCGATGCCGGTAAACGCGACGACGCTGTACACCGTGTCCTTGGTCGTCGTGTCTGGCTTGCCGCGCAGAACGGCGAGCGCGGGTCCGCTGTCCGCCCACGCGAGACGGCGATACAACGCCTGATCGCTGTCGAGAGGGCGCACGACGTCGGTACGCAGATCGCGCAGCTGCACGCCATTTCCGATCTCGTCGCGGGCATCGATGGTGTACGCCAGAAGATTGCCCGACTCGTCGAACGCGAAATCGCCGACGTTTCCGATGTTGATCACGCTGCCCGTCGCGAGCGTGACGACAAGAAGGTCCGCGCTTTCGACGCGGCCCGCCGCCGGCGCCGCAGTGCCCCCCGGCCCACCAGCCCCGCCAGCCGGTGCACCGTTAGGCGCGCCGCCCGGCGTCTCGGCGCCGTAGCCGTAGAGCGCGATCACCTGCGGCTTGTCGCCGGAGAACGCGAAGCGGCGAATCTTGTCGAACTCGGTCTTCTGACCAGTCGCCAGATTGAGGACGGCAACCTTGTTTTGCGCGGAACGCCGCTGCTGGCGGAGGCGCTTCGCCTCGCGCTGCGTCGGATAGATGCTGAAGGCGACGAACCTGGAGTCGCCGGAGATGGCGAGCGTCGTGCTCGGCGCGGCCCCAAATGGATTTCCCGCTGCCGCGGGCGGCTCGCCGATCGGGAACCGTTGCTCGGTCGCGCCATCGGCGGTCTGCCTGACGACGACCGTCGCGTCTCCTTCGTTAGGCGCGAGAACGTAGGCAAACCACTTCCCATCGTTCGAGACCGCCGGCGATCGGATCGATTTCCACGCCTTGAGGTCCGCGGGGGTGAGCTGCTTCGACCCGGCGGAGCGCGCGGCGGCAGCCGGTATGGAGGATGCTTGCGGCTGCTGAGCCATGGCGCCGGTCGCCACGAGAACGAGCGCGACGAGGAGGAGCGGGTAGCGACGGGGGGACATGCGAACTCCCAGTAAGGGCCAGTACGGCGATGGGCGAGAAGCTACGTTCGGCACGGAGGAATGGGAAACGGGAGCAGGTGGTCAGGAAACCGGCGGGCCCACCCCCGCCGGACTGCTTCCCTGCCACCTCCTCCCGTTGCAATCCCATACGCGCGGCTCTTGCCGACCGCTGCACCCAATCACATACTACATCCGTTACGGATGTAGTGGTGATTTCCTGGCTGCTGGTGGATCTCTAGAGATCATGCCGTGACCGTCAGCGCACCAATTCACCAGCACCAATAACCAGCGACCATCCATGAGCCGAGCGCGGCCATCCCTGGACGCGGGGGAGCGAGCGTTTTGCGCGTTACTCGTGCTCTACTCGCGCTCATTCCGCGAGCGCTTCTCCGACGAGATGCTCGCGTTCTTCCGCGCTCGCCGAACCGAGGCGCGTCACCGGGGACGTCGAGGGATGCTTCGTCTCTGGCGGCACCTCGTCGTGGATGTCGGTCTCAGCGCCCCCGTCGAACGATTTCGCGGCTTGCTCGCGACGCTTGGTGGATCAGCCGCAACGACGGCCGACGCGGCCATGTATCCGGACGTACCCTGGTCGTCACCGTTCTATCTGGAGCGAGAAGAATCGATGGACGCACTCCGTCAGGACCTGCGTTTCGCCATGCGCACGTTGCGTGGGCGACCGGCATTCACGCTGCTCGCCGTGCTTACTCTGGCACTCGGCATCGGCGCGACGACGGCGATCTTCAGCGTCGTCAATGCCGTCTTGTTGCGGCCATTGCCGTGGCCCCACCCGGAGCAACACGTGCTCGTCTGGGGCACGCGGGGAGAGGTGCGCCAGAACGGAGTCGCGTATCTCGACTACCTCGACTGGCGCCAACAATCGCGCAGCTTCAAGAGCCTCGGCGTCATTCGTGGGCAGAGCGTCAACCTCACCGGCGGTGATCAGCCGGAGCGTGTAATTGGCTCGTTCGTGACTTCGAACGTCCTCGAGATGCTTGGTGCGACGCCGGCGCAGGGACGGTTCTTCGCTCCGCAAGAGACCGAGATCGCCACGAAGCAGGCTGTCGCCGTAATCACCGACGATTTCTGGCGCACACGCTTCGGGGCGCGGCCAGACATGATCGGACGAATGCTGGTGCTCAATGGGCTTTCTTTTACCGTCATCGGTATTACTCGACCAGATATTTCCGCTCCACTCGGCACGCCTGACGTGTGGATGCCGATTGGCTACTACCCGAACAAAGGCGATCTGGAGCTTCGCGGGCGGCCAGGCGTGTTGGTACTCGGGCGTCTCAAAGCCGGAGTCAAGGCAGAGCGCGCGCAGTCCGATCTCGACGCGGTATCTCGCCGGCTCGCCGACACGTATCCGGCGACGAACGCCGGGATCGGCGCGAACGTCCAGTCCCTGGCCGACCAGATCGTC
>QHUV01000201.1 GCA_003222065.1 Gemmatimonadota bacterium
CGGCATCCAAGACCGCCGCCGGCACCGTGCCGTCTGGCGGTGGCTCGAGGCGCCACCCTGGATGCTCGGCGAGAAACGCCTCGAGCTGCGCGTCGTTCTCCTCCGGCTCCAATGAGCATGTGCTATACACGAGCAATCCACCCGGTCGTACGGCGTCCGCGGCAGCGCGGAATATCGCGCGCTGAAGCGCGCCAAGCACCGCCAAGTCAGAAGGCCGCAATCGCCATCGCGCGTCGGGATGTCGGCGAAACGTGCCCGTGCCGGTACAGGGAACATCCACCAAGACAAAATCGACGGGCCGGATGGCCGGAAACCGCGCATCGGCGACGTAGGGAAAGACGTGCGGGATCTCCAACCGGCTCGCGTTGCCGATGACGCGTCGCAAACGGCTGAACGAGATGTCACTCGCATACACGCGCGACGCATTGCGCGAGAGCTCGATCGACTTCCCGCCTGGTGCGGCGCAGAGATCGGCGGCAACGGCACCCGTCGGCACGCAGGCGTACTGCGTAACGAGGGTCGAGCCGGGATCCTGTAAATGAAACAATCCCTGCCGAAATGCGCCGAGATCCGTCAACGACGAAACCTGACTGCTCAGCACAATGCTGTCGCGCGCGAGCGGCGCTTCGTCGACGTGCACACCCGCCGCCTCCAGCATCGCCTCGAGCTGCTCACGGACGGCGTGAAAAGGTCGAGCTACGAGCGGCGCCTCGCCGTTGTTCGCTTCCAGTAGCCGGCGCGTCTCTTCCTCGCCCCAGCGAGCGATCCATCGCGCGAGCAGCCATCGCGGATGGGAGTACTCCAGGGCCAACGCCTCGAGCGGATCCGATGGGGTGGGGAGTCGAAGCGAATCGCGCTCACGGTCCAATCGGCGCAATACAGCGTTCGCGAGCCGGCTCGCGCCCATCCCGTGTCGCCGCTTCGCGAGCTCCACAGTCTGTGCGATTGCCGCGTACGCCGGCACGCTTCCCATGTGGAGCAGCTGAAACGCGCCGAGTCGAAGCAAGTCGAGCAGATCAGCGTCGAGCCGCGCAATGCCATTACGCACGCGCTCGTTGAGGAACGCATCGAGCCGTGAGCGGCGACGCAGCATGCCGTAGACGAGTTCGCGCGTCCAGCGTCGGTCACGGGCATCGAGGTGGTATTCATCACCGACTCGTCGATCGAACGACGCATCGAGCAGCTCCCCGGAGCGCAGATCGGCACAAATCGCCGCGGCCGCTGCCCGTGCATCGGTGACTCCGCCAGTAGTCGCTAGCCTGGCCGCTGCGTCACCTTGCGTGGAGGCGGCGCCGCTGTCGCTCGCTCGCCCGATCATTGAACTGCTGTCATCCCACCCCCGAGTCATAGGCGGAAAGATAGTCGATGACGGCACGCTCGGAATGCTCGACGTCCCAGATACCGCGGATCGCTGCGACACCGTGCACACCGAGTCGACGAAGTGGCGCGACGTGCTGTGGGACGATGCCACCGATCGCGACGATGGGAATGCCACTGTATTTCACGAGACGCTCGAGGAGCGCTGGCCCACTCTCATCGCCTGATCGGCGAGCAGCGGGCAGTTCGGTGGCCGTGTCGTGCGTCGCGAGCACATCGCTGACGACGGCCCACGTCGCGCCAGCAAGACGCGCGGCGATTCCCTCCTCGAGCGAGTGTACGCTTGCACCGATCGCCGTCGAGGCGCCCGTGCCGCACTGGTTGCTGCCCGTCATGATGACTTGGAGCGCGTCACCAACGTGCAGTGAGCGCGCCGTGAGCTGCACACCGCGTGCGCAGACGATGAGCGCCACGTCCACACGGTCGTTGATGACAAGCCAAGTGCCGCAGCGCTCCTGTTCTTCGACGAGGGTCAGTGCCAGCTCGACGAATCGTGCCGGCTCGTCCTGCGCCAAGCGCGGGGCGCGGAGCTGCAACGCGCCTCGGGCGCCCATCGCGCGCATAACGGCACGCGCGACGTCGAGGAAATCCCGACGTCCGACGATCTCGTCGTTAGTGACGGCGTGGAGGATCGGGATCGCCGCGTCGACGTCCACGGCTCGGCTAGGAGACCGCCGCGGGCGCTGCCTCGAAGCGATCGCCGGCGGCAACGCCTCGTCCCCGTGCCCAGTCGTTAGGCGACAGCCGGCGCTTGCCCGCGGGCTGTACGACCGTGACGCGCGCCCCTCCATCCCCGCAGGCCACGACCATGCCCTCGCCGTCGATCGCGGCAATCTGTCCTGGCGCCATCGAGGCGATGCGCGGCGCGAGCTTCGCTCCGAACATCTTCACCTCGGTTCCTCGCAGCATGGTCAGGCCGCCAGGCTTTGGATCCAGCGAGCGGATGAGCCGGCACACGGTGCTTGCCGGCGCGCTCCAATCGATCCACGTCGACGCCCGATCGATCTTTGGCGCATACGTCGCATGGCGCTCCTCCTGAGTCTCCTCGCGGTCGCCGCCGAGCTCCATCAACGACAGCGCCTCGATGAGCGTCAGCGCGCCTAGCTCGGAGAGACGGAGTGAGAGCTCGCCGTACGTCTCATCATCGAGCACGGCGGTCCGCGCCTGCAGAATGATCGGTCCAGCGTCGAGCGCTGGGACCATTCGCATGATCGTCACGCCCGTTTCGGTGCGACCCTCGCGAATGGCGGCCTGAATGGGCGCGGCACCCCGCAGCGCCGGAAGCAGAGAACCGTGAATGTTCACCGTGCCGCGCCGCGGAAGGTCGATTACCGCCGTCGGGAGGATATGCCCATAAGCGACGACGACGGACAGATCCGGTTTCAGCTTCGATAGTTGAGACAGCACCTCATCGCCGCGCGGGCGTTCGGGCTGCAGCACAGGGATGCCTTCATCGACGGCAATGGCTTTGACGGGCGACGTCTGGACCGTCGAGCGTGAGCGGCCTACGGGTCGGTCGGGCTGCGTGACGACGCCCACGACCTCGAAGCCCTCGCCGATGAGCGCGCGGAGCGCCGGCGTCGCGAACTCCGGCGTGCCCCAGAAGAGCACGCGCATCGGTCAGAGCTCCTCGTCGCGATGGTGATGCGCGGCGACCTCGTCGGCCGTTAGGCGTCGAACGTTGCCGGGATACTTCTCCTTTTCCTTCGACCATTTGCTCATCGCAGCGCGACGCTTGAGCGCGCTCAGGTAGTAAATGAAGAGCCGGCCGTGCAAATGATCGATCTCATGCTGCATGCACCGCGAAAGCAGCTCGCGTCCCTCGATCTCGAATGGCTTGCCGTCGACGCCCATGGCACGGACGACGACACGTGCCGCGCGCTCGACGTCGCCATATATCTCCGGAATCGACAGGCACCCTTCTTCGCCCTTGATCGTGCCCTCGCTTTCGATGATCTCGGGATTGATGAGCACGATCGGCTGCTTGTCGACGTCGACGACGGAAAGCCGCTCGAGCCGTCCGACCTGAGGCGCGGCCAGACCGATCCCTTTGGCCGCGTACATCGTCTCGAACATGTCGTCGACAAGGCGCCGCAGCTCTGGCGTGACGTCGTCCACAAGCTTCGTCGTCTGGACAAGAACGGGGTCGCCAAGGACGCGGATGTCCAGCAAACTCACGAAAGTTTTCTCGCTATACGTCCCGTGTACATCACGAAGAGGACGTCGTGGATGTGGCTTCCGCGCGCTTGGCGTTCGTCACCTTCGCGATGCGACCGCGCTCGACGATGATCCGTGACTCGGCCGATTTGATCGTAACCGGATCGTCCATCGCTTTGACCGGAGCGCCGTCCTTCATCGACTCCCGGATGTGAATCACCTGACCGATGATCCCGCCGGTCGTGACGATGTCGTCACCCTTCTGCAGGTTGCGAAGCGACTCCTCGTGCTGCCGCCGCTGCTTCTGCTGCGGACGGATCATCAGGAAGTAGAAGATCGCCAGGATCAGGGCGAACTGAATGCCTAACTGGAACAACGGTGATGGCGCCGACCCACCGCCGGCTTGCAGCAGATACAACGCGGCTGTCGACGTCATGCCGAAATCGTGTGTTGGGAGTAATATCGGGCGAGCCAATCGCGGCTCCATCCGCTGAACGTGCCGGCGCGAACCGCTTCGCGCGCGACTCCCATCAAGCGGACGAGGAAATGTACATTGTGCAGGGAGAGCAGGCGATGCCCGAGAATCTCGTCGGCGACGTAGAGATGTCGGACATAAGCGCGTGAAAAACGGCGACAGGCAACGCAGTCACAGTCTTCATCCAGTGGCCGCTTGTCTATACGATACTCCGCGCGCTTGATGTTGATTCGCCCGTCGGCGGTGAATGCGGCACCGTTGCGACCCATCCGCGTCGGCGCGACACAGTCGAAGAGATCGACGCCGCGTCGCACGCCTTCAAGGAGATCCTCGGGGAATCCGACGCCCATCAGATATCGTGGGCGATCCGCGGGGAGCACATCGTCGACAACCTCGAGCATGCGATACATGTCCTGCTTCGTCTCTCCGACAGACAGACCGCCGATGCCGAAGCCGTTCCAGTCGCCGCTCGACATGATCGCGGTCGCGGCTTCGCGCCGCAGCCCCTCGTGAATGCCGCCTTGCACGATGGGAAAAAGCGACTGCCTCGGTTCTGACTCGCTCTCGCACAAGCGCGACAGCTCCCGCGCACAACGTCCGAGCCAGCGCACGCTCCGTTCGCTGGCGTCGCGCGCGCTCGCGGCATCGCTTTGCCCCGGTATTACGTGGTCGAACTGCATGATCACGTCGGCGCCGAGGTTTCGCTCGATGTGCATCACCGACTCCGGCGTGAAGCGCCGCTGGGAGCCCTCGATATGACTGCGAAACTCGACGCCGTCTTCGTCGACAGTGCGTAGCGATGCCAATGAGAAGACTTGAAACCCGCCGGAATCGGTGAGAATCGGCCGCGACCAACCCATGAAGGCGTGCAGACCGCCGAGCTCGCGAACGACCGTATCGCCTGGGCGGAGATGCAAATGGTACGCATTCGCCAAGATCATCTGCGCGCCCATCGCCTCGAGCTCCATCGGGTCGAGCGCTTTGACCGTCGCCAGGGTGCCGACGGCCATGAATGCGGGCGTCGCCACGTTACCGTGCGGCGTGGAGAAGGTGCCGGCGCGGGCTCCTTCCTCGCGAGCGGCGACGACGAACTGAAAGCTCATAGCAACGCCATCGCGTCGCCGTAGGAGTAAAACCGGTAGCCACTCGTTATGGCTTCGCGATACGCGCGCATTGTCAAATCATATCCAGCGAACGCGGCGACGAGCATGATCAGCGTCGAGCGCGGCAAATGGAAGTTCGTGATGAGATGATCCACGGCGCAAAAGCGATACGGGGGCCGGATGAAGATACGCGTCTCGCCACTGCCCGCGGCGATATCGCCATTTGCGT
>QHUV01000202.1 GCA_003222065.1 Gemmatimonadota bacterium
GTCCACGAGCTCGGGCACTTCATTGCCGCAAAGGCGGTCGGGGTCTATGCCCCGCGGTTCTCGATCGGCTTCGGGCCGGCGCTGTTTCGCAAGCGATGGGGTGAGACCGAATATGTCCTCGCGGTGCTGCCCCTCGGCGGCTACGTTCGCATGGCCTCGCGACTCGACGAAGACTCGGCCTTGCTCGAGGGCGGAGCCGAGTCAGCACCAAGCGCGGAAAGTCCGGAGTACGATCCGAACGCCATGATGCCTTTCGGACCGCTGCCCATTCCGGAGCATCGACTCTTCGAGAGCAAGCCGCTGGCGGCGCGGCTTCTGATTCTCGTAGCAGGCGTCACGATGAACGTCCTGCTCGCTCTCGTTATCGGCGTCGCGCTTGCGCTTCATTTCGGCCGCACAGTGATCCCGACGCGGGTCATCGGCCAGATCCGCCCTCTGCCTAACGCGCCGACTCTTTCGCAACTGCATCCCGGCGACACGCTCCTGTCGGTGAACGGTCAGACGGTGACGACATGGAACGACGTAGCGCGCGGCATCTCGACGAGCACGGACAGCGTCGTCTTGCGCACGAACCGGGGCGTCGTACGCATTCCGCTTGGTCCACCGAACGGTCCTTCGGCCGAAGAGGTGTACGTCTCGATCGACTATCAGCGCCCCGCTGTGCTCGACACCGTTCTCAGGGGCGGCCGGGCGGAGGCCTCGGGGCTGCACAGTGGTGACAGCGTCGTCGCCATCAACGGAAAGCGCGTCGCAACCTGGACGGAGCTCGTCTCGGTCGTGAGTCAGTCCGCCGATCGACCGCTTCGGTTCTCAGTTCTTCGTAAGGGGCAACCGCTCGAGGTGGACGTCACCCCGAAGCCGACGCCGGATACAACGGCGAGTCACGAGGTCCGTACTGTCGGAAAGATCGGCGCCGGGCCGCGCACGCCGAGCCGGCGCGAAGCATTGGGCCTGGGTGACGCCATCGTCGCTGGCGCGCGCACCACGTGGTTCATGGGCGGCGCTATCGTCGATATTGTAAAAAAGCTGGTCACGCGGAAGATCTCGGTCAGTCAGCTCAGCGGGCCGGTTGGGATCACGCGCATGTCGGTCGAGGCCGCGCGGAGCGGACTCGAGAGTCTTCTGACACTCATTGCGCTATTAAGCGTGAACGTCGCGATTCTAAACATGCTGCCCATTCCCATTCTCGATGGCGGCCAGATCTTGATCAACATTCTGGAGTCGGCGAAGGGCAAACCGTTCAGCCTGCGGACCCGGGAGTACATCCTCCGGTTCGGTCTCCTCGCCATCGCCCTGCTCTTCGTCGTCGTGATGTACAACGACACCCACGGCTGGTTCACGTGGCTGGCAAATTGGGTGGGCAGATTGAGGGGTTAGGTGAACGCTGTCCCCTAGCACGTAACCCCTACTCTCTGCTATTTTTCGTGGCTCAGCCGATCAGTCTGATTTATCGTCCGACGACCGCACACGCGGCGGGGATTTCACAGCATGGCTTTCGATAAAACCGCAACAGTTCAAAAGTATCGCGCCTCGGAACGGGACACCGGATCCACACGGGTACAGGTCGCGATTCTCACCGACCGGATCAACTATCTCAACGATCACTTCCGCGTCCACAAGAAGGATCATCACAGCCGGCGCGGTTTGCTGAAGATGGTCGGACGTCGCCGTCGCTTGCTGAATTACATGAAGCGCACCGACGTCGAGGGCTACCGGCGAGTCGTCCAGGAACTCGGACTCCGGTATTGATCGAGATGGAACACACGCATCGCGCGGGCGCAATCTATGCAGCCCGCGCGTTTGCATTTCTCTGAGGCAAAATCGCAATGAAGCAACGCGTCGAAAAGACGTTCGCCGGCCGGAAGCTCGTTATCGAAACGGGCGGCATGGCGAAGCAGGCGGCAGGCGCCGCCATGGTACAATTTGGTGAAACGATGGTCCTCGCCGCGGTGACGGTGAGCGAGAACCAGAGCCCGCTCCCATTCTTTCCACTCACCGTCGAGTATCGGGAACGGCAATACGCCGCTGGAAAAATTCCCGGCGGTTTCATCAAGCGCGAGGGACGGCCCAGCGACTCCGAGATTCTCTCGGCGCGCATCGTCGACCGCTCGATTCGCCCGCTCTTTCCCGAAGGGTTCAAGAACGAGGTGCAGGTCTTCGTCTACGTCATCTCGGCAGATCAAGAGAATGACGCCGACGTTCTCGCGCTCGTCGCGACCTCGTATGCGCTGAACGCATCGAAGATTCCGTTCAGCAGTCCGATTGCCGGCGTTCGCGTGGGGCGAATTCAAGGTAAGTGGTATCTCAACCCGACATTCCAGCAACTCGAGTACAGCGACATGGAGCTCGTCGTCGCCGGCTCCAATGATTCCATCGTGATGGTGGAAGGCGGCGCCCTCGAGGTCTCGGAAGACGATATCGTCGAGGCGCTCGGCGTCGCGCAAAAAGGCATTCGTGAACTGATCGCGTCGCAGGAAGAGCTCTTGGGCAAAGCGGAGCGCACGCCGAAGATGGCCTGGGAGAAGGCGACGCTGCCCGAGGGCCTCGAGGTTCGTGTGAAGGAGCTCGCCGAGGGACGAATCAGCGAAGCCCTGAATCAGAAGGACAAGCATACGCGCATCGAGGCGATCGAGCGCGTGAAAAGAGAAGTTGCCGACGAGCTGCTCAGCGACTTCCCCGATGCGGCGAAAGAGCTGCACACGCTCGTCGGCGATGTCGAGTACCACCAGCTCCGGAATCAGGTCCTCTCGAGCGGCCATCGCGTCGACGGGCGAACGCCGAAGGAGGTTCGTCAGATCAGCGTCGAAGCTGGGCTCCTTCCACGCGCGCACGGCTCGTCGTTGTTCACGCGCGGGCAGACACAGGCCTTGGTTGTCGCCACGTTAGGCACGCAGAACGACGTGCAGCGGCTCGATTCGATCGACGAGCCGCAGGAAGTTACGAAGTCGTTCATGCTGCATTACAACTTCCCGCCATTCTCGACCGGGGAAGTGCGCCCCGTTCGCGGAACGTCGCGGCGCGAGATCGGTCACGGCAATCTCGCCGAGCGTGCGCTGCAGGGTGTCCTCCCCGCGTTCGAGGAATTCCCGTACACGATTCGTATCGTCTCGGACATTCTCGAGTCGAACGGGTCATCCTCGATGGCGTCGGTATGTGGGGGTTCATTGGCCTTGTTCGATGCTGGCGTTCCGATGCGCGCCGCCGTCGCCGGTGTGGCGATGGGCTTGATCAAGGAAGGGAAGCGCTACGCCATTCTCACCGACATCCTCGGCACCGAGGATCACCTAGGTGACATGGATTTCAAAGTCGCCGGCACCAGTGCCGGCATCACCTCGATTCAGATGGACATCAAGATCGAGGGACTCGAGCTGCAGATCATGAAGGAGGCCCTCGCGCAGGCACGTGAGGGGCGCATGCACATTCTTGGTGAAATGGAGAAGGCACTGGCGCAGCCTCGCGCCGAGCTGTCGCGCTTCGCGCCGCGCATCGTCACGATGCAGATCAACCCTGAGAAGATCGGGGATCTTATCGGGCCGAAGGGAAAGACAATTCGCGGCATTCAAGACGAGACGGGTGCGGAGATCACCGTCGACGACTCGGGCACAGTGACGATTGCGGCGGTCGGTGGCGACGCGATGGAGCGGGCGCGCCAGATGGTGCAAGCGCTCACCGCCGAGCCGGTGGTTGGAGAGATCTACGAAGGTCCGGTAAAGTCGACGACGCCTTTCGGAGCGTTCATCGAGATCATGCCCGGGACGGAAGGGCTCCTGCACATCTCGGAGATGCAGCACGGGCGCACCGAGAAAACCGAAGACGTCGTCAAGAAGGGTGACCGGGTGCGCGTGAAGCTCATCGAGCGCGATGAGCGCGGCCGACTGCGTCTCTCTCGTAAGGCACTTTTGCCGCCGCCTGAAGGCGGAAGTGGCGATGGTGGTGCCGGCGGTGACGGCGGCAACAGTCGTCCCGGAGGCGGGGGTGGTGATGGAGAGGATCGCGAGCCCGTCGCGCGCGCCGCGGACCGGCCCGAGCGCGGCGAACGTGGCGGACGCGGTGATCGGCCGCGTCGTGGTGGGGAGCGTTCTCGCCGCCAGTGAGTCGCGAGGCCGCGAACTCAGCGCCAGAGTTCGAGCGTAGCGTCCTTCCGAATGGTCTGACCGTACTCTCAGAGCACATGCCGGGAGTGCGGTCAGTGTCGTTCGGCGCCTGGGTGCGTGCGGCGTCGGTGCACGAGCCGTCCGAGCGGATGGGAGTTTCCCATTTGCTCGAGCACATGGTGTTCAAGGGTACCGAACGCCGAAGCGCCAAACAAATTGCGCTCGAGCTCGAGGCACTCGGCGGCTCCCTTGATGCGTATACCTCGCGCGAACATACCGTATTTCAGGCACGCGTACTCGACGAGCACTTGCCACAAGCGGCGGACGTCATTGCCGACATTCTTTTTCGACCCGTGCTGCGTTCTAGGGACCTGGCACTCGAGCGCAAGGTCGTCCTCGAGGAGATCGCGATGGTCGAGGATACGCCTGACGACCTCGTCTTCGAACTGCACAACGAGGTCCTGTGGGGCTCGCATCCCTACGGCCACTCGATCCTCGGCACGCGAGAGACCGTTAGGCATCTTGGAGTGCGCGCGCTCAAGGACCTCCATGGGCGAGCCTATCACCCTCCGCAACTCGTCCTCGCCGCGGCAGGGAATGTCCGACACGCCGCGCTCCTCGAGGTGCTCGAGGGCACAGGGTGGAGCGAGGCGCCGCGCGGTCAGGTCGAACTACTCACGGCCCCCGAGCCGTCCGCCGATGCACCGAAGGTTCGCCACGTCGATCGCGAGGGCACCCAGACTCACGTCGTGCTCGGCACGAGCGCTCTGCGTTATGCGGATCCGCGGCGCTACGCTCTTGTGATGCTGAGCATGCTCCTCGGCGGCGGCATGAGCTCGCGGCTGTTTCAGCGTGTGCGAGAGGAACTCGGTCTCGCGTACTCTGTGTACACGTTTCAGCAGTTCTACGTCGACACCGGGATGCACGGCGTTTACGTCGCGACATCGCCGGACACGGCGCGCGCGGCCTACGATGTCATACGGGAAGAGCTCGAACAAGTCGCGAGCGCCGGCCTTCCCGACGACGAGATCGCGATGGGAAAGTCGCAGCTCAAGGGGCAGATGACGCTCTCGCTCGAGAGCGTCGGCGCTCGCATGTATCGCGCGGCAGCGGTCGAGCTGTACGGCGAGCCCTATCGGACGCTCGACGAAACGCTCGCGCTCGTCGACGCGGTCACCTCTGATGACATCAGGAAGGTCGCCCGCGAGTTCTTCGCGCCAGACAAGCAAACAGTGCTCAGTCTGGGCCCGGCACCGATCGTCTAGACGTCCGCCCGTTATCCATTCTGTTGAAAACGAACACGATGCTGGTGAGCTTACAGTGCTCCGCGTCTCCGCTCACACACGACGAACGATTCCGTCCATGAAAATCGG
>QHUV01000731.1 GCA_003222065.1 Gemmatimonadota bacterium
TGCGAGGAGTTGCGTCCGGTCGCCTGTCGTGACGTAGGGACTCACGACATGGACGCAGGCGGTACTTACCAACGAGACGTGCGCCAACAGTAGTTGTCGAGCGATATTGCGCATGGCATGAAGCTCAATGACCTGGTTCTCACCTCGAAGCTCGTCGCCGACACGAGCGGCCGACTGGAGAAGATCGCGCTCCTCGCCGCGCTTCTCAAGCGCCTGGCGCCTAACGAGGTACCGATCGCCATCGGATTTCTCACCGGTTGGCCGCGTCAGGGAAAGTTGGGGGTCGGTTGGGCGAGCGTCGCCGAGGCGCGCCCGAGCGTTTCCGCCGCCACGCCCACCCTCGACCTCGTCGAGGTCGACGAAACCTTCACTCAACTGCAGTCCGCGCGCGGCAAACGTTCGGGAGCGGAGCGGCAGCGCATTCTCTCCGAGCTTTTATCGCGAAGCACCGCGGACGAGCAATCGTTCCTCGCCGCCTTGGCAATTGGCGAAGTGCGTCAGGGCGCCCTCGATGGAGTGCTTACCGAAGCTGTCGCCCGCGCCGCGGACCTACCGAGCAATCGCGTGCGACGCGCCGTCATGCTCGCCGGCGATCTCGGCACCGTGGCCGAGGCGGTGCTGACGGAGGGCGAGGCCGGCCTCTCGCGGTACGCGCTTCAGCTCTTTCGTCCCGTTCAGCCGATGCTCGCCGATGCTGCGCCGACCGTCAACGAGGCGCTCGGATCGTTAGGCACGGCCGTCATCGAGTGGAAGCTCG
>QHUV01000732.1 GCA_003222065.1 Gemmatimonadota bacterium
AATGCGCTCGAACGCGATCGCCGGCGCGAGGGACGACTCGATGACCAGCTCTTCGCCGTAGAGCATCAGGCCCAGGCCTCAGATCGGCCGCGCCTCTACAATCGAGATACCCGTCGGCGTGTCGATCACCTGCTCCATTCGGAAACCGCAGCCGGCGAGCAGCGCCTGGTACTCGCGTGTCGTTCGCTGAAGACCGCCTGTCACCGTCAGCATGACAATGTCCACCATCCGCGCCCAGTGTGGACCCGGGGCGTCGGGCACGATGTCCTCGACAAGGAGTAGTGTGGCGTGCGGCGGCGCGGCGGCCCGCACTGCCTTGAGAATGGCACTCGCCTCCGCATCTGCCCAGTCGTGGATGACTTCCATAAGGACGTAGGCGTCGCAGACTGGCAATGCGTCGGCGA
>QHUV01000733.1 GCA_003222065.1 Gemmatimonadota bacterium
CAAGGAATCTGCGTCGCATGCTACGGTCCGTCTACGAGTCGAGTGTCCTCAAGACTAATGCTCGCGACCCAAACACGAAACACGCCGCCCCATTAATGTCTCGTTAGGCAGCCGCGCATCCGGCTAGCCGTATCGAACGCCCGGGTAGATGAGGTTCACCGCCGCCGTGAAGACTGGATCGAACACAAAATCGAACAGCTTCCACGCGATCAACAACCCGATCCAGCCGAGCATCGGCGTCGACCAGAGGAACTCCTGGTAACGCTTTGTCGTTTCGCGATTCATCAGCAGCGTGATCGCGGCGCTCCCGTCGAGCGGGAAGAAGGGCAGCAGATTGAAAACGAAGAGGAGCAGGTTGAGCGAGAAGACGACGCTCAACAGCTTGCTCACCGCCTCCCATGTCACACTCGCGTTCGACGACGCGACGAGCCCGAAATGAATGCGCTCCGGCGCCAGGAAGAGTCCCGCGCTTTGCCCGATGCGCAGCGCGAGGGCGGCGAGGATGACCAGCATCAGGTTCGCCCCCGGCCCGGCGAGCGCCATGAGTGCGGCGCGCCGCGGGTAGCGTCGCGCCCACTCCGGATCGTACGGCGCGCTCGCGTAGCCCATCGGCCAGCCGGTGGCGAGCGCGCTCACGAGCGGTAACACGACCATGCCGAATGGCTCGCGCCTGATGTGCGGGCGCGGATCGAGGCTGACCTGGCCGCCGTGATAGGCGGTGCGGTCGCCCCCACGCAGCGCGGCCCACGCATGCGCGGCCTCGTGCAGCGTCGTCGAGAAGAGAAAGACGACGAAGTAGGTGATGGCGTCGATGACTTGTTCCACGGCAAACGGCGAATAAGGAACCACCAAACTGATGGTGGTGGCCGCGTTGGGCAAGACACGCTCATTCCCTGGTCACGGGGCTACTTCGTACGTCGTACTGTGTACTGCGTACTGAGGGCTCGCGGTCGCGATCTGTCGCACGGTGTGAGGCATGTCCGTAAGCCCGAGTAAGGAGTACCGACCCGGAAAGTTCGCGGCCGATAGCCCTCAGTATGGCAGTAAGAAGTGGGGGAATAGCAGCCGCCTCCTCTTGACATTCTAGAGCAGCTGACGCAGTCCATCCAGGCGATCTCGCGCGGCGTCCTCGACGTCAATTACGGCTCCCTCTACCCCGCGCTGCGCCGGCTCGAGGCGCGCGGTTGGATCGCCGCGTCGTGGGGCGCCTCCGAGAACAACCGCCGCGCACGCTATTACCAGCTCACCGCCACCGGCCGCCGACAGCTGGACGCCGAGCGCGCGACCTGGGAGCGCTTCTCTCACGCCCTCGGTCTCATCTTGCAGGCAGAGTGACCTAACGATGCTGGAGCGACTGAGAATCCGCCTCCGCGCCCTCCTGCGCGGCGGCGCCATGAATGAGGAGCTCGACGAGGAGCTGCAGTACCATTTGGACCTGGAGACGGAGCGCAACGTCGCCCGCGGCATGAGCCACCGCGACGCCGCCGCCGCGGCACGACGAGCGTTCGGCAATCCGACGCAGCTCAAAGAGCAGGTTCGCGATAGCTGGGGCCGACGCTGGCTGGAGCGGCTCGATCAGGACACTCGTTATGCGCTGCGCTCCTTCCGGCGGGCTCCCACGTTCTCGACCACTGTCATCTTGACGATTGCTCTTGCTCTGGGCCTGAACACGACGGCGTTCTCGATCTTCAACGCCTACGTCCTGCGACCGATTGCGGTGCGCGATCCATCGTCACTCGTGCAGATGTCCTGGGTCGACCGTGGCGGCAATTGGCACGTCTTCACATGGAACGATTATCAGGCGCTGCGCACAAATCGTGAGGCTCTCGCCGAGACGTTCGCTTTTCGTTTCATCTTCACGCGGATCGACAGCACGCCGGCGTTCGGCCAGCTCGTCAGCGGCAACTACTTCTCGATGCTCGGCGT
>QHUV01000203.1 GCA_003222065.1 Gemmatimonadota bacterium
GCTGAAACTCTACGATCAGCCGCACTGGGTCGACGACATGAACGCTGATCAGCAGCGAATCACCGACGGCGACGGTCGAGCCATCGGGACGCTGTGCGAGCGCGGCAGCGGGCACGCTGAAGCGGAGAAACTCCTCGCCACTCGTCGACCCTGGCTGTGCGGCGTAGTACAGGCGGAGCTCGCGATCTTCGCCGCGCTTCGCCCAGAAGCTCACCGCTGTATCGGGAAGCGCCTGCGCTGTTGCCGCCGGCCGGACAAAGTGAAGCTGGTCCGCCGCGCGGAACGCGGGAGCAGGTGCCGTGCCGTCACCGCAACTGGCAATACCTAACGCTACGACTGCCCACACGGATGCCGTGATCCCGCATCGAATTGAGGAACTCATTGTCAACCTCGTCGCGATAATGAGAGCATCGGTCGTACGCGAGCTCCACGCACGCGCCGGAGGAGCAGGAGCTCTCCCCCGGCGCGCGGTGAAAGTGTCCTTACCGGTGGTCCTCGACGCCGTCCTTGTTCTCGTCCTCGAACACGCGGAACGAGCGCTTGATCTGGTCCGCGATCGTGGACGCGTTCGCGCTGCTCGACGGATCAATCGCGTTGCCTGACGAGTCCTTGAACCAGGAAGCGACGTCGACGAACATCGTGAGGTTCGAGCCGCTGCCGCTGGTGAGCGACATCGGCGTGCTGAACTCCGCCTCGATCGACGCGTCGACGCTGCCGTTATAGACGAAGGCTTGGCCGTTGTACGTGCCCTCGACATGGACGCTCACACCGTTGAAGCCGGGATGCGCGGTGAGGAAGGTCGCAGAACTGGCGTCGCCGCTGCTGACGGGGGCGATCTTCAGCTCGACACCGCGGTAGGTGCCAGCAGGAATGCTCGCGCCGAAGTCGGTTTTCGTAGTGCCGTCGAGTGGCAGATCGACGAGCGACGGATCCAGCTTGAGCTCCGGGCAGTCGTCGCCTTCGGTGCCGGTACACGTCGCGGTGGCACTACCCGGCTCCAGCTCGATCTTGCTGAGCACGATCTGGGCTTTGGTGATCGTGATGGTATTGGTTCCGGATGCGACCACGACGTCAAGCGAAGGACTGAACGGCGTGGTCCGACTCGCGACGGGGGCCGACGGCGACTTACCAGTGACCGACAGGCTCAACGCGTGCGCATTAGCGCCGGTGGCGTCGCTGCATGCGCCGAGAAGAAGCGCAAGACCGAGGAACGCGGCGGCGCGCGTAATACGCCCGCTACTGTGCATGGAAAACATGCGCGGCTCTCCTGATGGAGGAAGTGAATGGCGGTCGGAAGGAGGGAATTGCGATGACCGCCGCAGCCAGTCATGTGGCAGGTCCGGTGCCCGTCGGCGATTGTCGGCACCACGCGCCGCGGCGGCCGAAGAGGTGATGGCGCAGCGACTTGCTGTTGGTGACCTGGCGCACGGGCAGATCGCCCGGAACGCCATGTGCCAAGGCTATGTCATCCCGTTGCAGTTACTGACCCGTCCGATCGTTGGGTGCTTTCGCCCGCACATCCTGGGTCTGCCTAACGAGAAAACGATTGTGCGCGTTAGCCGCGTACCACGCGACTCCCGGGAGCCACCGCCAGCGCACGCGCGCGAGAAATAGCTCCAATCGCCTCGAAGACTTCGAGGTGAAGAACCGAAAGAGACTCTAGTTTACTCCAATCGGTCGTTAGGCTCTCAGCAAATCCTCGATCCGCACCGGGAGCTCGCGCACCCTCACACCGGTGGCGTGGTGCACCGCCGCGGTGATCGCCGCCGCAGTCCCCGCCAGTCCGATCTCGCCAACGCCGCGCGCGCCGAGCTCGTTCAGCACCAAGTCCGGGTAGTCGAGGAAGGTCACGTCGATCGCCGGAGCATCGGCGTTGGTGCTCACGATGTAGTCGGCGAGGTTGCTGTTGATCGGCGCGCCGTAGCGCTTGTCGTATCGCGCCTCCTCGAACAGCGCCATGCCGATCCCCATCACGACCGCGCCCTCGATCTGGTTGCGCGCCGGCTTTGGGTTGATCATGCGCCCCGCGTCGATGACGCTGACGAACCGCGACACGCGCAGCCGCGCCGTCTCCGGCTGCCAGGTCACCTCGGCGAACTGCGCGCCGAAGGAGTGAAGGGAGTACTTCCGGCTCTCCTCGCCGCCGAAGGTGGTGCGGGATTGCCCGCTGCCGACTGCCGCGCGGACGTTCGCGCGCGCGAGTACGTCGCCTAACGGCACGCCCGACGACGGGTCGCTCTTCCGCGCGGCCCGTCCGTTGGCGAAGTGGAGGTCGTCGGGCGTCGCGCCCGCAAAAGCCGCGTTCTTTCCGGACGTCGACAGCGTGAGCAGCGACCGCACCGCGGCGCGGGCCGCGGCGGAGACGGCCGGTATCACCGACGCCGTCGCCCAGGACCCGCCGGAGATCGGGCCGGGGGGCAGGGTCGTGTCGCCCAGCCCCACGTCGATCTTGTCGAGGGGAATGCCGGTCGCCTCGGAGGCGACGAGCGCGAGCACCGTGTAGGTGCCGGTGCCGATGTCCTGCGTGGCCGTCGTGACCGACATCGTACCATCGCGCTGGATCTCCACGGTCGCCTGCGCGTCGGAGCGCATCGCGCCCCACGAGCACGTGGCCATGCCCCAGCCAATCGTTAGGCCGTCGCGCTTCATCGCTCCGACGCGCGGGTCGCGCCGCGCCCACCCGAACTTCTCGGCGCCGACCTGCATGCACTCGACCAAGTGCCGCGACGAGAAGGGCAGCTTCGTCGACTCGTCCTGCAGCGGCTCGTTGCGGCGGCGCAGCTCGATCGGATCCATGTTCAGCGCGATTGCCAGCTCGTCCATCGCCGATTCCATCGCGAAGAGGCCGGGCACCGCGCCGGGACCGCGCATTGCCGTCGGCGTGCCGATGTTGCGACGCGCGAGCGCCGACGCGACGCGCAGATTCGGCACGCTGTACATGAACGGCGTCGCCTCGCCGCAGTCCTCCTTGTAGGCGTCGAGGATCGACGTCTCGTTCAGGTACTCGTGCTGCATCGAGACGAGCTTGCCGTCGCGCGTCGCGCCGAGACGGAAGCGCTGCTGGGTGCGTGGCCGATGCCCGACGGTCTCGAACATCGCTTGCCGCGTGACGACGAGCTTCACCGGCGCGCCGACCTCCCGCGCAACGCCCGCGGCGAGAATCGAGTGGCTCCAGGGCCAGAGCTTGCCGCCGAAGCCGGAGCCGAGGAAGTGCGAGACAACCCGCACGTTCTCCTTCGGCACGCCGAGCATCTGGTAGAGCACCTCGCGATGGTTCATTACGGCCTGCGTCGTCTCGTACAGCGTGACGCGGTCCCCCTCCCACGCCGCGACCGTCGCGTGCAGCTCGATTGGGTTATGCACTTCGGTCGGCGTGACGTACGTCTGGTCGATCTGCACCGGTGCAGACTTGAACGCGCCCTCGGCGTCCCCGCGCTCACTATCTGTCTCTAACGATTTCTCCGCGACGAGACGCCGTTCCACGTTGTGCGCGTCGGCGGCGTACTGGACGCGCACCGCGTCGGCGGCGGCCTTCGCCTGCTCCATCGTCTGCGCGACCGCCACGGCGACGTACTGACCGTAGTAACGCACTACGTCGTCCTCGAACGGCGGCCGCTTCTCGTCGATCAGGCCGCTGAAGCCCTGCGCCGGCCCGCTTCGGAAGAAGGGTCGGATGTTGCCTCGGTAGTAGATCGCGCGCACGCCGAGCATCTTCCGGGCGACGCGGTCGTCGATGGCGACGACGCGGCCGCTCGCAATCGTGCTGCGTACGGGCACCGCGTACAGCATGCCGGGAAGCGAGATATCGGACGTATAAGTCGCGCGTCCGCTGACCTTGAGCGGTCCGTCGATGCGGGGCAACTTGCCACCGAGCACTTTGGGCGCGCTGGGCGCGCCTAACGCTTTTGATCGGCTCATATTGATGCCAGTCCCGTCGCGAGGCGTAACGCGTGCGCCAGGCATCGCTGCGCCAGCTCGACCTTGAATCCGTTCTCGCTCTGCGGCTTCGCATCGCGGACGGCGAGCTGCGCCGCATCACGGATCGTTGCGTCATCGACCGCGGCGCCCGTTAGGCGCTCTTCCACGGCCGACATGCGCCACGGCTTGGTGCCGACGCCGCCCATCGCAAGGCGAACGTAGTGGAACTGCCCGCCCGCCACCTCGACGACGACGGCCGCGGAGGCGAGCGCGAACTCGTACGACGCGCGGTCGCGCAGCTTGAGGTAGCGCGACGTTGCGCGCGCGTTAGGCGGCGGCAGGGTAATGTGCGTCACCAAATCGCCCGGCTCGAGCACGGTCTCACGGTCCGGGGTGTCGCCCGGAAGCAGATGAAAGGCCTGCATCGGGATCGTCCGCGTGCCCTTAGGACCTTGCACATGAATCGTCGCATCGAGCGCAACGAGCGCCACGTTCATGTCGGACGGATTGGTCGCGATGCAGTGTGGGCTCGTGCCGAGGATCGCGAGTGTGCGGTTGTCCCCGTTGATCGCCGAGCATCCCGAGCCCGGCTCGCGCTTGTTGCACGCCATGGCGGTGTTGCGGAAGTACATGCATCGCGTGCGCTGGAGCAGGTTCCCACTCGTTGTCGCAACGTTGCGGAGCTGGGCCGACGCGCCCGAGAGAAGCGCTTCAGACAGCGCGCGATAGTCGCGTACGACCGTAGGATCGTGCGCCAGTGCCGCGTTGCGTACGAGCGCGCCGATTCGCAGCCCTCCCTCCTTCGTGCGCTCGATCGCGTTCATTCCCAGCTTGTTGATGTCGACGAGGTGCGTCGGTCGCTCGACGCCGAGTTTCATCAGGTCGACGAGCGTCGTGCCGCCGGCCACGTAGCGTACGGGCGCGCCCTGCTGCGCCGTCGACGAGTGCGCCGCAATCCCGATCGCCTCCGAGACCGTGCGCGCTCTCGTGTACTGGAAGCGTTCCATGTCGGTCCTCGCTGTCTGCCGTGGTCAGCGTTCGGTCACGCGGCCGTTAGCCCGCACCTGCTGAATCGCCGCGATGATGTTCGGATAGGCGCCGCAGCGGCAGATATTGCCGCTCATCAACTCCTTCACATCGGCGTCCGTTGGTCCGCACGGCTCCTTGAGCAACGCGACCGCTGACATTATCTGCCCCGACGTGCAGTAGCCGCACTGATAGCCATCGTGCTCGACGAACGCGGCCTGCATCGGATGCAGCGCCTGTGGCGCGCCGAGGCCTTCGATTGTCGTGATATCATCTCCGTCGTGCATGAGCGCGAGACGCAGGCACGAGTTGACGCGCTCACCATTCACATGAACGGTGCATGCGCCACACTGCCCATGATCGCACCCCTTCTTGGTGCCCGTTAGGTGCACGGTCTCGCGCAGCGTGTCGAGCAGCGTGGCGCGCGGATCAATGCGGACGCGATGCGTCGTGCCGTTAATCCGCAGCGCCAGCGGCACCGTGCCTGGGATCTCGGGCGTCGCTGGTTCCGGAGCGACCTCAGTTGCCGCGGCGACAAGTGGCATCGACG
>QHUV01000204.1 GCA_003222065.1 Gemmatimonadota bacterium
CCGCGCTGTACTCGAAAGGCAGCTCGACGACGCGATACCCGAGAGACGTGAGGACTTCGCCGCAGTATTGCCGGGCCTCAGCGGCTTGCGGACCGCCGGTGGGGCGGGGTTCGCGCGCCAGGCGCCGAAGATGCTCCGGACCTGGCACGGGTCACTTCCCGCACCTCATTCCAAATTTGGAATATTCCAAATTTGGAATGAGGTGCGCGGGGCAGCCCCGTGGCGTCACCCGTCTCACGCCGCGAGTGACAGCTCCGCGACGCGCAACAACTCCGTAACTTGCGCCAATTCACCGACGCTGAGCGGAGCCAGCGGCGCACGCACAGGTCCGCCCGCGAGGCCGACGCGATCGAGCGCCGCCTTCACACCGGCAACTCCCATCTCGCCGACGATTCGGCTGTACTCGAAAGGCAGCTCGACGACGCGATACCCGAGAGACGTGAGGACTTCGCCGCAGTATTGCCGGGCCTCAGCGGCTTGCGGACCGCCGGTGGGGCGGGGTTCGCGCGCCAGGCGCCGAAGATGCTCCGGACCTGGCACGGGTCACTTCCCGCACCTCATTCCAAATTTGGAATATTCCAAATTTGGAATGAGGTGCGCGGGGCAGCCCCGTGGCGTCACCCGTCTCACGCCGCGAGTGACAGCTCCGCGACGCGCAACAACTCCGTAACTTGCGCCAATTCACCGACGCTGAGCGGAGCCAGCGGCGCACGCACAGGTCCGCCCGCGAGGCCGACGCGATCGAGCGCCGCCTTCACACCGGCAACTCCCATCTCGCCGACGATTCGCGATGCAAGGGGGGTGAGGCGCTGCTGCGCCTGTTCGGACCTTGCCGAATAAACCTCGAGCGACAGGCTCGCGGCAAAGACGGCCACGGCGAGAATGCCGCCGCGCGCTCCCAACTCCAGCGCGCGCTTGAAGGTCGAGCCGTTACCGGTCAAAACCGTGAACTCGTCGCTCTGTGCCTTGAGATACCCAGCGAGCACTTCCAGGTCACCGGAGCTGTCCTTGATGCCGATGATGTTCTCATGCCGCGCCAGCTCGGCGACGAGCTGTGGCGTGAGCGAGAAGTGCATGTACTTGGGAATGTTGTAGAGCACGAGCGGCACCGGACTCTCGTCGGCGACCGCGGTGTAGTGATCGCGGAGTGCTGCCTTCGAGCCATAGTAGTGGGGAGCAACGACAAGGACGGCGTCCGCGCCGCGCTCGGCGGCGAGCCGTGCGTAACGACGCGTCGTGCGCGTGGATTCGGCGCCGATGCCGGCAATGAGGCGCCGGTCGTTAGGCACGGCATGGCGTGCCGCTTCCACGAGCGAAGCGCGCTCCTGCTCGTCGAGGAGGGGGGCCTCGCCCGTCGACCCGGTCACGACGATGCCGTCCATGCCGGCATCGAGATGGGCGCGAATGTTATCGGCAAAGGCGGCGCGATCCAACTCGCCCGATTTGTCGAACGTCGTGACTACCGGTCCAAGCACTCCCTGCAGCGTTAGGCTCACGTCAATATCCCGCGCGCTTGTCGACGACATTGCGCAACGGGTCGCCGCGCACATACCGTCGCCAGTTATCGAGGAAGAGATCGAGCTCGCGAGCCCAGAATCGGCCCGGCGACACCGGTGATACGTGGGGCGTCACGAGCGCCGATCGAAGCTGCCACAGTGGGTTGTCAGCCGCCAGTGGCTCCTCCTGAAACACGTCGAGGGCGGCACCCCGAATGCGTCCCGCGCGCAAATGCTCGATGAGCGCGGGCTCATCGAGCAGCGCGCCCCGCGCCACGTTGACGATGACGCATGAGGGCGGCAGCAGGTCGAGACGTCGCACGTCGAGCAAGCCTCGCGTCTGCTCCGTGAGCGGTGCCGCGAGTACGATGACGTCAGCGGCGCGGAGCTCATTGTCAATCGCGTCGAAGGCAACCAAATCCGCAAATCCCGCTGGCGCGCCGAGGGTGACACGCCGCCGCACCCCAACGCAGTACGCGCCGAGCGCCGACAATCGACGTGCGGCTTCAGATCCGATGCCACCGGCGCCGACGATGAGCACACGCGCCCCGCTAACCTCACGCACCGGTGAATCGTCACCGACGAACGGCTGCTTATTCCATTCGCGCCGGCGTTGCTGATCGACCGCGACGTCCAGTCCGCGAAAAAAATAGAGCACGGCCGCGACGACGTATTCGGCGATTGGAATCGCATGCACGCCCGCCGAGTTCGTGAGCAGCACATTGCCGTCGAGCATCTCCGGATAGAGCGCGTTCCCGACGCCCGCCGCCGCCGAATGCACCCACTTGAGCTGCTGTGCCGCGAGATAGAGCGGGCGTGGTATGCCAAAGCCGAGGTACACGTCGGCCTCGGGAATCACGCGCATCACCTCGTCGGTGGATGCGCGCGGACCGTCGCCATCGGAGCTCGTTTGCGCGCGTACGAAGTAAACGTCCCAGTTCGGGGGCGCCTCGGCGCGAATGCGCTGCTCCGCCTCGCGCGTCAGCGTCCAAGTGCGCGACACCGCGTTGCCATCGATCACCAGCAGCGGCATCGCGTCAGTCTACCGTCAGGCTGATGACGTCCTGCCGGCGTCGCAACTCGTCTACCGCCTCGTCGATCTGCTTCGAGGTGCCGATGAGCTCCACATCGAAGGCGCGATCGGACTCGTGCTCGTAGCTGCGGCGGGAGACGATGTGCAACCCGCACCCGCGCAAGATGTCTTCGATGACGTCGAACCGAAGATCGCGCTGGACACGCACCGTCGCGCTCACCTTGCGACGACGGTGCAGCAGGCGACTCTCGACGGGGCGCAATCCGACGAGCACGAGAATGATCAGCAATGACGTGCCGACGCCTTCGACGTAAGCGCCGGCGCCCACGGCCGCACCGACCGCGGCAACAACCCAGATCGTCGCCGCAGTCGTTAGGCCTAGGACAGCTCCGTGTGCGTGGAGGATCGCCCCGGCACCGAGAAATCCAATGCCCGACACGATTTGCGCGGCGATGCGCGTCGTGTCGCCGTACGGCCGGCCGTCGGGCGTGAACCCGATCTGGGCGAGGTAGACCGACAAATGAGTGAAGAGCGCGGCACCGACACAGATGAGAATATTGGTACGCAAGCCCGCAGGCTTGCCGGCGAGCTCACGCTCGAAGCCGATCGCGCCGCCGAGAACGGTGGCCAGCGCCAGCTTGAGAAGCAGCACGAATTGCAGCGCCTCGCTCAAATTGGCGAGCGGCGTCGTGCCGGTGGTGCGCTGCAGCAGGGCGAGCAGAGGGATTACCGGGCTCTCCGCGCAAGACGTCAGCGCATATCGAGGTCGCGCACATCTCCCGTCGTCGTGTCCGGCGATGCGTCGCCGTACGAGATGCTGCGCGCTTGATCCTCGAGCTGCGCGATCGTCGCTTCGTCCGGCTCGGTGGGCGTAGCGAAGTTGCGGAATACCGTACCGCCGCACCGCTCACACGTCACCACCGTTTTCGGCACTGATTGTTCGTAGAACTTCTCGTTCCCACACGTCAAACAAACCAGGGTGAGAAGACCGCGCGGGCCGCTTTGGTCTGCCATTGGGGTCGTTGGTGAGGGGTGGTTGGTGATGATGCGCGCGGCGACTCGCCTCTACGAAAGTCTACTTCGTCGCTGTGCGCAATCCTCGCACAACGTCGCACTCGTCTCGAGGCGAGTGCCACAGCTCCCGCATAAGCTGTAGACGCGAACACCCGATGGCGTCACGTCGCGGTGAATCGCGGCACGGAGCGACATGAGCGGGAGCATGTCGCTTCTCTTCAGGCGCATCCGACGGCGCACGGCGCGCCACGCCCGTAGACGGGCGACGAACTGGCGGAAAAGCTGCATCGGTCGCTTGGTTCCAGCCGCGCTTTCGCCACAACCGCTCCGGCAATGCGCGGCGATCGAATCGGATGCCGGATCGGTGACTGTATTCGCAAAGTGCACGACACATGCCCAGCGGACCAGCTAATCGAAACCCATCCGCTCGCGTACGCCATGCATCGTGTCCGCCGCGAGCTTCCGGCAGTGCGCCGCGCCATCCGCGAGTGCCGCCTCTACCTGGTCACCGTCACGCCGCAACTCCTCGGCCCGCCGGCGAATCGGAACCAGCTCTCGCTCCATGAACTCGTGCAGCACGCGCTTACAGTCGATGCATCCCCAACCCGCCGTCGTGCACTGCTTCGCAACGTGCTCCACCGTGTCCGGCGTACTGAACGCTCTGTGAAGGTGATAGATGTTACAAACCTCGGGCGTGCCGGGATCGGTTCGCTTGATCCGCTTGGGGTCGGTGACGGCTGGACGCAGTTTCTTCCAGACCTCCTCGGGTGACTCGAGCAGACCAACGGTGTTATTCAGTGATTTCGACATCTTGGCTTGCCCATCGAGTCCCATGATGCGTCGCGCCGGCGTCAGCACCGGTTGCGGCTCGGGGAAGAAAGGCTCGCCACCAGCGTATTGCGCGTTCCAGCGGCGGGCGACGACGCGCGACAGCTCGAGGTGCTGCACCTGGTCCTCCCCCACGGGAACGAGGTTCGCGCGATAGAGAAGAATGTCCGCGGCCTGAAGGACGGGATAATTCAGGAGCCCGGCATTCACGCTCTCCTGACGCTGCGACTTTTCCTTGAACTGCGTCTGTCGCTCGAGCTCACCGAGCGGCGTGATCGTGTTCAAGATCCACGCGAGCTCGGTGTGCTGCGGAACTTGCGATTGCACGAAGAGTGTCGCGACGTTCGGATCGATGCCCGCCGCGAGCAACGAGAGCGCCATGTCGCGGCGACGCGTCCGCAGGTCCGCGGGGTCATAAGGAATGGTGATCGCGTGGTAGTCGACGATGCAGATGATCGTCTCGTGCTCGTGCTGCAGTTTCACCCAGTTCTTCACCGCCCCGAGATAGTTTCCGATGTGGAGCTCTCCGGACGGTTGTATTCCACTGAAAATTCGAGACAT
>QHUV01000727.1 GCA_003222065.1 Gemmatimonadota bacterium
GGATCGGGCGTGTCCCAGTAGAGGCCCGGCGACACGGCGCCGCGCGGCACGACGGCGGCGATGGCGAAGGTGCGATAGGGGGCCTGCTTGGCGTGCGTCTGCACCATGTCGGTGATCGACGCGTTCGTACACACGCACACCGCCTGCGCGGTTACGCTCTTCTCATTCTCCGTCTCGACTTTGCACGGATGTCCCGGTTTGGTCCCTGAGACCGAGGACACGTGCGTGCCGCAGTAGATCTCACCACCGCCGGCGACGATGGCCCGGGCGAGGCCGTCGAGATATTTGAGAACGTGGAACTGCCCCTGATTCGGCCACCGTAGCGCGGGGCCCGTGTCGTAATCGGCGATCGTGGCGCGATGGACTTTGGTGACGTCATTCGCGCCCGCCCGGTGCGCGGCAGTGAGTTCCTTGTCGAGCACCTCCTGCTTGTCGTCAAGCCCAAGGAACAGATAGCCGTCGATGCGCCGGAAGTCGCAGTCGATCCCCTCGAGCCTAACGATCTCCTCGATGCGATTGACGGCAGCCATGTGGCTCTCGACGATGAGCCGAGTGTTGGCTTCGCCGTGGATCGACTCGAGGTTGTAGATGCGGTCGTCCATCGCCCAGGTGAGGTGGGCAGTGGTGCGTCCGGACTCCCCGCCACCGATCGGTCCGTCGTCGATGACGACGACCTTCTTGCCGGCCTTGGTGAGGTGGTAGGCGGTGGAGAGCCCCGCGATGCCGGCGCCGATGACGCAGACGTCGGTGGTCAGGTCGCGGGAGAGGGGCGGGAAGTCCGGGACTTCGAAGGTGCCCATCCATATAGACGCGGTGTTGCCGGATGGGTAGGCGTTGGCGGAGTCGGGGTGCATAGGTCGAAGGGAAGTGATTGCTTCTCGCTGGGACAGATGACCAAAGCACGCAGATCACGCACCAAGGGAAGCAATCACAACCAAAGGCCGGTCGGATCACACCACTTCACCCTTCGCATCATCTTTCGCGGACTGTCTCACGAGAGGGACATTCGAGGTGCGAACTGTCGCGTTCCTCGTAGGAACTTGACACACACTCGTCTCACAGGCGAAAAAACTGCGTGCGTCAGGATCTCGATTCACGACGTCCGGCGCGGTCTTTTGGTTGCGCTCACGGCGCCTGAACTCCGCGCTTCATTTCGACCAGGAATAATTACGACGCGACCATGACGCGCCGTCTCGACAAGCCAGATACCATCGGCCGTGCTGCGCATGATGATGCGCGTCACTTCATCTTCGGACTCACCTGCCGATGACATCACACGAACATGTTCACCGACGACTACCGCTTCCTCGATGCGATCTCGCGTGCCGGTTAGCATCGCCCGCTCCATCACCTAACATCCTGCAAATACTACATGACCAGCCGCGCGCCACCAACGGCCCTTACTCTCGCTGCCGACTCAGACAGCA
>QHUV01000205.1 GCA_003222065.1 Gemmatimonadota bacterium
TGAAGCGGAGATCGCCAAAACGATCGCGCGTGTCCGACAACCGTCGGCGCTGCAAGCGATCGATTTCGCCGCTGCAGCCCAACCCGCGACGGGGAACTCGAACTATGCACGCGAGAAGTTCCTCACTGACGTGCAGCGTATCAAAGACTATATCGTCGCCGGCGACGCCTTTCAGGTATTGCTCGCGCGTCGCATCGACGTGCCGCACGATTTTTCGTCGACATCACTCTACCGCGCGCTGCGCGTAATCAATCCGTCACCGTACATGTATCACCTGGTGATGGATGGTCTCGAGATTGTCGGCAGCTCACCGGAGCTACTGGTGCGTGTCGAGCGCGGGCGCGTCACCGTGCGACCGATTGCCGGCACGCGGCCCCGTGGACGTAACGCCGACGAGGACGAAGCCTTGAGGGCCGAGCTCAGCGCCGACGAGAAAGAACGCGCCGAGCACATCATGCTCGTAGATCTCGGCCGCAATGACGTCGGCCGGATCGCGAAATACGGAAGCGTGAACGTGACGGAATTGATGGTGGTCGAACGCTACTCGCATGTGTTCCATTTGGTGAGTCAGGTCGAGGGTGAGCTACGGGATGGACTTACGGCAATGGACGCGTTGCGCGCGACGTTTCCCGCCGGAACGATGACGGGCGCGCCGAAGGTGCGGGCAATGGAGATCATCGACGAGCTCGAGCCGGAGCGTCGAGCGGCGTATGCAGGCGCGATCGGCTACATCGCCGCCGGCGCGCAGCGAATGGACCTCGCCATCACGATCCGCACGTGCGTCATGGCCAACGGAACCGCGTCGGTCCAAGCAGGAGCGGGCATCGTCCACGATTCGATCCCGGAACGGGAGTGGGACGAAACAGAGAACAAGGCTCGCGCATTGCTGACAGCCATTGGGCGCGTTCGCCGCGCGCCAGACGGGGCGTCGCGAGAGGCTGACAGTGCGTCACGCGAGAGAACTGACCCAGCTCGCGGTGTGTCATCGCGGGTGTCATCCTCAGTGTGACGTCGCCCCCCGGCATGGCAGTCTTGAGCTAGGCGACCGAAGCGGCGAGCGACATATTTCCAGCGGCAATGCCAGGTGTGATGCGCTACAGGCTGACGAGCACGGACGGAAACCAACAACACGAGCTGCGCGCCGGCGTGCAGCTCGTCGTGGGGCGTGCGCCATCGAGCGACATCGCCATTTTCGACCCGACAATTTCGCGGCGGCACGCTGAGCTGCAGGTCGATGACTCAGGGCTTCATGTCCGAGACCTCGGCTCGAGCAACGGCACGTTTCACAACGGGGAACGACTGGAAGACGAAGAACCGGTAGTGCTGTCGCCCGGTGATACCGTCACATTCGGTAAGGTCGCCTTCCGGGTGCAGCCCGTCGGTCCGACGACGGTGCACTCGCCTTCGGGTGGGCTCTCGCCATCGAGCGATGGCAGCAATGGCCACATCCGCGCGTCGGCGACCATCGTGCGTCAGCTGCGCGTGCGTGACTCGCAAGGTGCGCTCGCCGCGCTCGGCACGAGTGATCCGCGCATCTCCACCGCACCGGGCGCGGCGGCGACGCTCGGCGAGGACAAGAACGAGCAGAAGCTTGCCACTTTGCTCGAGGTGTCGAAGGGCCTTGGCAAGTCCGTCGATATCGACGCGCTCCTCGAGAAGATCGTCCGCTATGCCTACCAGATCCTCGACGTCGACCGCGTCGCCATTGCGCTCTGTGACGATGGTCGTGAGCTGATTCCAAAAATCGCGCGCGACAAGCGCGGCAGCGAGCAGCCGCGCGCCGTACCGCAGTCGATCGCCCGGAGAGTCGTGGAAGACAAGGTCGCCATCCTCTCCGACAATGCTGGAGAAGATACGCGTTTCGGCGGCCAGTCGATCTTGATGCAGCAAATCCGAAGCGCGATCTGCTGTCCGTTAGTCGGTAGCGAGGATCGCGTGCTCGGTGTGCTTTACGTCGATAACGTCAGCACCACGCATCGCTTCAGCGAGCATGATCTCGAGTATCTCATCGCTTTCGCGGGTATCGCGGCGGCGGGAATCGAGAACCAGCAATTCCTGCAGCGCATCCAGCAAGAGATGCTGGCCCGCGAGAATCTCACGCGTTATTTCGCCCCACAGGTCGCCGCGCGGATCGCCAGCTCGCGCGAGGCGGCGCGGTTAGGCGGCGACAAGCGTCCGGTCGCCGTGCTGTTCAGTGACATTCGTGGATTCACGCCGTTGTCGGAGACGATGAATCCAGACGACATGGCAAGCCTGTTGAGCGAATACTTCACGGAGATGGTGGAATGCGTGTTCCGGCATGACGGCACGCTCGACAAGTTCATGGGTGATGCGGTGATGGCGCAGTGGGGAGCGCCGATCGCGAGCGGAAACGACGCCGATCGCGCGCTGCAAGCGGCCATCGACATGATGCGCGGGCTGAAGAAGCTGAACGCCAAGTGGCGCACCGAGGGACGGCCGCAACTGCAACACGGCATCGCCGTCAACTATGGTGAAGCGTTCGCCGGCAATATTGGGTCGGAGCGGCGGCTGGAGTTCACCGTCATTGGCGACACGGTGAACACCGCATATCGTCTTTGTTCGGCCGCGGAGGCAGGGCAGATCCTCATCACCGAGGAGATGAGAAACGCGCTCGTATCGCCGCCACGTCTCACCACCTGCCCGCCGATGGAGCTCAAGGGCAAGAGCCAGCCCATTCCGGTCTTCTGCGTGGTACTTTGAGTAGCTATCGGCCGGTGGCAAGCGAGATACGGTACGCCAGCTACTCCAGCGCCGCGAAGGCGCCCGAAGGATACGATTGCGCGGACGTGCGGGGCACGACACTCGTCGCTCGGCACGCGCACTTCGAGGCGGTGCGCACCGCACTCCGGTCGGGCACGCTCTACGACTATGCGGCCCACCATGAGGAGGGTCGTTCTCTCTCTGGCCGAGGGATCGCGTACGCCGTGCCGCTCCCCAATGGCGAGCGCGTCGTCGTTAGGCACAATCGCCATGGCGGGTTCTTCGCCCCGCTCACCGGGGATCGGTTTCTGCCGCCAACGCGCGCGCCGTACGAGCTTGCGACTTCACTGCGCCTAACGGCGTACGGCGTTCCGACGCCCGAGATCGTCGGGTACGCGGTGTATCGTGCCGGTCCCCTGTTCCGGCGCAGTGACGTTGCGTCGCGCGAGGTGCGCGACGGTACCGATCTCGCGACGATCCTCACCACCAGCGACGCCGGCGAACGACGGGCCGCGCTCGGCGCGGCGGCGGGACTCATCGGCTTGCTCTCGGCCTGCGGAGCCCGACATCACGACCTCAACGTCAAGAACGTACTGCTCGAGCGCGCAACGGCGCCGAGCGGAGCATTGCTGCTCACGGCGCACGTCCTCGACGTCGACCGCGTCGAGTTCGGCCGGCCCGGGGACAGCCGGATTACGGAAGGCAACCTCGATCGCTTCATGCGCTCGGCCCGGAAATGGCGCGAGCTTCACGACGCGCGGGTCGAGGAGGCGGATCTGGTGCGCGTCGCGGCGTCGGTTCGACGCTTCGTATCGTCTCGCCCATCGGGCGAATTCCGCGCGAGCACACGCTCGTAGACGGCGAGGGTCCGGTCCGTCATTCGCTCGACCGAGAATTCGGCGACGCGCGAGCGCGCGGCAGCGCCAAGTCGGCCGGCGAGCGCGCGATCGGTGAGCAGGGCAGCGATGTGATCGCCCAGTGCCTGCGGGTCGCTCACCGGCGCGAGAAGTCCGGTGACTCCGTGCTCGACAACGTCCGGAATGCCACCGGCGCGCGTCGCGGCGACCGGTTTGCCGAGGAGTAGTGCGTCAAGGAGAACCGAGCCGAGCCCTTCCTCGCGAGAGCTGAGCACGGCGACATCCGCGGCGGCGATCATCTCGTCGGCGTCGTCGCGATAGCCGGCCAGGTAAAGTGTGTCGGCCAGCCCGAGGTCGCGCACGGCGCGCTCCACATCGGCTCGGAGCGGACCCTCGCCAACGAGCAGCGCCTGCAGCGTGGCCACCCGTGTTCGGGCCGTCGCCACCGCGTGCACGAAGTTGAGTGGATCCTTATGGGGTACGAGCTGCGCGACTTGGACGGCGAGAGGCGCACCGGACCTCAGGCCTAACGACGCGAGCGTCTCCGGGGAAGCGGCGACGATCCGCCGATGGACGTCGGTGCCATCCGGAACGACGACGATCTTGTCGCGAGCGACGCCGCCTTGGGCGAGCACCTCGGCGACGGCGCGCGACACCGCGATCACGGCGGCGGCGCGCCCGTACTTCCAACGCGTGCCGACGTTGCGACGGAGCCGAAAATCGACGCGGCGGGCAACGACAAGTGGCACGTCCATCCCGAGCGTCGCCAGCGCTCCCAGGCCGGCGGCGTGCGCGGTGTGGGCATGCACAACCTCGATACTCCTCGCACGGAGGTAGCGGCGCAAAGCCAGCACGCCGCGCGGGTCGGCCTCGAACGCGGGTGCGCATGGCAGGAGCTCGATGCCCTGCGCGGGCGCTCGTTGGGCCAATGGTTCGCCCGGACGCGCCGCCACGATCGAAACGTGCTCGCGACGCGCCAGCTCGGCAGCCAACCAGAGCGCCTGCCGCTCGCCGCCACGCCAACCACGCTCGGTATCGATGTGAAGGATGCGCATCAAGAGAGGCCGCGGGCTGCGAGCGAGCACTGGCGGAAGTTAGCTTTGTCGGCGCATGTCCGTCGACCGAATTCTACTCGTGAGTCTCGACAACCTCGGAGACATGGTATTCGCGTCGGCGCTTGCACCACCGCTTCATGAGCGATTTCCGCGCGCGAGGCTGGATGTCTGGTGCAAGGAGTACACGGCCGACGTGGCGAAGCTCGTCCCGCACGTCTCCGAAGTGATCGCGTCAGATCCCTTCTGGGACCGCGCCCCTGGCCGCGGCAAGGGATCGTGGCGACCCTTTCTCCGCGCGCTGAGATTCGTGCGCTCTCGCCGCTACGATGTCGCGGTGCTCGCTGCGGCGCCGTGGCGAACGGCCGCCGCCGTCGCCGCGACACGCATCCCCGTACGCATCGGCCTGCGGCGCAGAAAGAATCGGATCTTCCTCACTGAGGCACTGCCTGACGAGAATCCGCGGATGCCCGTGCTGAGTGAGCTATC
>QHUV01000206.1 GCA_003222065.1 Gemmatimonadota bacterium
TCGGCCGCTTAGACTTCCGACGCGTACCAATCGTTCCAAATCGACTTGACGGCACCTCGTCGAAACTCATCGAGGATCTTAGCAAGCATGAGCACTGCGCCGAGGAACTGCGCGAGCTGGCAGACAACCACTGGCTTCTCTATGCGATATCTCACCGTTCACGTTGTCGCCCTTGCTTGCCTCGCCGGTTGCCGCGGTGCTGGCTCGTCGGAGCGCTCGGTCGTACCGAGCACCGTACCGGTGGATCACGTGATTCTCGCCATCGACTCGTTGGACCGTGGAATTGATTTGCTGCGTAACGCAACTGGTATCACGCCCACGTTAGTGATGTCGGTGCGGAGCGCGCGCGGCTTTTGAGAGCGGGCTTGCGTCCAGGACCCATTACGCCAGGCTCGCGCGCCACGGGCGATCGCCGATTGCTCCGCTGGCAGACGCTCAATCCTTGGGGGCAGGAACGCGCTGTCCTTCCGTTCGTCATCGCCTGGGATGCGACGACTCCACATCCTTCAGCGACCGCACCGGCTGGATGCGTGCTCTCTGGCCTACAGATCGTGAGCCCCTCTGCCGACTCACTCCGCAGCGCTTTCGTCCGCGCCGGCTGGCCGGTGAGCATCGTGCGTGGCGCACCGGAGCATCTGGAGCTGACGCTCGCCTGTCCTGACGGCGCCCGCCGTTTTCCTTGACTCGTGACCGTGGCCCCGCGTTATGGAGCTCTCGGTCCGTCGATCTTGGCTCCGCCCTGCAGCAGGGTCACCGTGGTTGCCTTGCCCGCGTCGCGTGTTGACAATCCGCTAGCTCGATCGTCTGCGCGAAGGGCAAGCCCGCTCGCCCTCCCGACGTCGGCGAGAGCTGCGACACCACACTCAGGACATCCGTACGGATCTGCATGCCGGCCGACTCGATCGCCGCTAAGCTCGAGAAGCTGAAGCGCGAAGTGATCCATGAGTGGCAGCCCCGGATTCAATCCGTGCGCCGCTCCGTCAAGCGCGCGTGGCGGCGAGAAACCGTGGCGGCCCTCTTCCTCGCGTCGCTCAAAGCACTCGCGCTCGTCGCGCTGCCGTTCCTCGTGTATGTGCGAGCATCGGTCTACCTGTATCGTCACGGTGCGCGTCCGTGGATCGCTATCCTGGTGTCGGCTATCCTCACCCTCGGGATAGTCTCCGGCTTCGTGATTCTGATCGCGCGCCGTTTTCGACGACGGGCGGGCGTGCCGACCGTGGTCAAATGGGCGGCTCTCCCGGTTGTGTTCACGTGGTGCGTCTATGCCGCGTTCTATCTTTCACGAGTCAACGTCAAATCCGACGCCGTGCGGGCCTATTACAGCGCCGTGAACCCGATACTTCGCGTCGCGCTCTCGACGATCGTGCTCGTAGACCCCGATCTCGTTGTCACGGACATGGGGCGCGTCCGGGCGAACTACCGCCGTATGGGGCTGCCGGTCAACGACCGTACGAAGCACTACCGCCAGAGGGACGGTTGGGTGCACGCCGTGGATCTCCGCACGCGTGGTCGGGGTGCGATACGGAATCGCGTAGTGCAACTCTACTTCTGGTCAATGGGATTCAGCACGCTGCGGCACGTGGGAACCGCGGATCATTTGCACGTGCAGCTCGCTACCCGCTAGCGGCGAGCTGAGACAAACAGCTCGGAGCAACGATGCAGCTCTCGGATGTCGAAGTGCGCATCCTCGGATGCCTGATGGAGAAGGAAGCGACGACCCCCGACAACTATCCGCTGTCGCTCAACGCGCTCACCAACGCGTGCAATCAGCTCTCGAACCGCGAGCCGGTGATGTCGCTCGGCGAGGATGCGGTGAAGTGGGCTGTGAACAGCCTCCGCCAGCAGTCACTCGTCCGTGCGATCCAGCCGAGCGATGCGCGGGTCATGAAGTTCCAACACCTGGTGACGGAGAAGCTCGACCTCGACCAGTCCGCGCGCGCCGTGCTGTGTGTCCTGATGCTTCGCGGGCCGCAGACGTTGGGTGAAATCAAGACGCGCACGAATCGACTTGCCGAGTTCACGAGTCTGGGAGACGTGGAGGCGGCCGTGAGCGGATTGATCGCTCGCGAGCTCACGGTGGAAATGGCGCGGCGTCCCGGGCAAAAGGAAACTCGATACGCGCACCTCCTATCCGGTCCACCAAGTGAGGCGCCGGCGGAAGTGCCGATCGACATCGCCGCAGCCGAGCCGCCGCGGGATCGCGTCGCCGAGCTCGAGGCTTCGCTCGACGAGGTGCGTCGCGAGCTCGCGGCGCTCCGGGAGCGCTTCGACGACTTCACACGCCAGTTCAGCTAGTCGCTCGAGACTTGGGCCTCGCGCCAGCGCATGAGTATCCGCGAAACATCTCGCTTCGTCGATGAACCCGACGATGATTTCGAGCTGAGTCTGGACCTCGTTGCAAGCGTGCTGCGCGAACAGTTTCCACAAATCGCGCGCTGCTCGATTCAATTTCTCGAATCAGGCTGGTCGTACGACGCATATCTCGTCGATGAGAGTCTAGTCTTTCGCTTTCCGCGACACGCCGGCGTGGCACGCGACCTGGACCGCCAGGAGCGCGTTCTTGCTCTCGTTGGTTCAGCCGTCGGCGCATCCGTTGGCATTCCAAAAAGCGTCCTGCGCGGGGCGCCGAGCGCGCGCTTTCCGTACTGCTTCACCGCCCACGAGTACATCGCTGGAGATCAGGCGTGGAGCGTCGAGGTGACGCCAGAGCTTGCGACCGATATCGGCCGCGCGCTGACACGCGTTCACTCGATCGACGTTTCCGCAGCCGAAGCGGCGGATGTTCGCGCAAGCACGGAGAGCACCCGATTTGTGTTCGAGCAGCTGCGACGGGAAGTGAGCGAAGTACCGGCAATGGAGGCTGCGGTGCCGGGGCCTTATCAGTGGCTCGCGGCAGGCCCGGTCGTGCCTAACGATCCAGGTGGTCCGCCACGACTCGTTCACGGCGATCTGCTTCCGAGACACATTATCGTCAACCGCGCCAACGGCCGTCTCGCCGGCATCCTGGATTGGGAGCCCGTTTTGAGCGATCCGGCACTCGACTTCAGCTATCTGGTCTATTGCGGACCGCTTTCGTTTGTCCGTCGTGCGGTCAACGCCTACGAGGTTCCCGTGGATGCAGCATTCCTGGAGCGCACGATCTTCCTTGGTCGTATGCGATCATTGGCCTGGGTGGCGGGTTCGGTCCGGAGTGGCTGGGGTCCGACGCCGTACATGCGGTTCCTCAACAATGCCTTTGAGGACGACCAGGAGTAGTTCTGACCCGTGGGAGTCGTCAGCGCGCCCCGCGCCCCCGGCCCGGGCCTCACCAGAACGCGACGGCGGGCACTGCGCCCCTGGCTCACCAGGCAGCTCTCGCAAGGCGGTCATCGGACCTGTATCCGTCGATACCGGGCGTTGAGCATCTCATAAACCGCATAGGCGACGAGGCCTACCGCGATTGCGGCGAACGGCCATCGGCCGAGCCGCTGGAGGCTCTGTAACGCGTCGCCGATGCCACCGGCACGATTCGGATCGTGTAGCCTCGCGGCGCGCAAGAGCAGCCATCCGATCGCGATAAAGACAATGCCGCGGGCGGCGATGCCAAAGCGGCTGACAGCGATGATCCACACTCCGACCTCGGCAGCTGCATCGCCGGTGGCCAGCTGGTCGCTCAATTTGGCCGACAAAGCGCGATAAAGCTGATACACGCCGTACGCGATCACTCCGAGGCCGGCAGCCCAGACCACCCACTCGCCGCCCGTTAGGCGGAACGCGGTCGACGTTGCCTCCTTTGTGCGCTGCCCGCTGCCGCCGCTAGATGAGTGCGCGACGATGGCATAACGAATCGCCGAGTACGCAAGAGCGGCGTGGACCACTCCACGCCCCAGGAACCCCGCCCGGAGGGCGAGACCGGTGGCGTCGCTGCCCCGCTCCTCGGGGTCGACGATCGCTTCGAGAATGCGCCACCCGGCGTACCCGGCCAAACCCAACGCGATCACGACGAGCAGGAGACGCCCGAATGGGGCGTCGAGTACCGCCGCCATGGCTCCGCGCGTGTCCGTCGTCACACCGCCCGCGCCTATCGCGGCGCGCGCGGCGAGGATGCCGATGGTCGCGTAGAGGACGGCCTTGGCGGTGTAGCCAAGGCGCGCGAAGGCCGCAAGCTGTCGCGGCGCGTTAGGCACCCGGCGAGCTCGTGAGTCGCATGTCAGTCATGATCAGATACGCACGAACGGAGTGGATCGCAAGTTGCGGTCGGCCGAGAGGCTTCCTCAAAGTCTCCTAGCTCTGCTTGAACCACGTTATCGATCCATGAAAACATCAGCCCTGCTCCTCATGATGGTCATGTCAGCCGTCGTGTCGGCACAAAAGCCCCAAACCGGCTACGCCCCGGTGAACGGCCTCAGGATGTACTACGAAATCCATGGCAAGGGCCAGCCCGTCGTCCTGTTGCACGGCTCGTTCATGACCATCACGACCAACTGGCCGGAGATGATTGCCCGGCTCTCGAAAACCCGGCAGGTCATTGCCGTGGAGATGCAAGGGCATGGACGAACCGCCGACATCGAGCGCGATTTCAGCTACGAAAATCTGTCGGACGATGTCGCGGCATTGCTCGACTATCTCAAGATTCCCAAGGCCGACCTCATTGGGTACAGCCTCGGCGGCGGCGTCGCCATGCTGACGGCCATCCGCCATCCGGACAAAGTCCGGAAGGTGGTCAGCATCTCAGCCACCCTTCGCGATGACGGCTTGGTGAAGGAAGCACGCGATGCCTTTCCCAACGTTACGGCGGACGCTTTCAAGGGCTCGCCGATCGAAATCGAGTACAGGAAGCTGAGCCCGACGCCTAACGAGTTCCCGAACTTCGTCAAGCGCGTGCTTCAGATTTCGCTCAAGCCCCATGACTTCGGGGCGGATAAGCTCCAAGCGACCCAGGCGCCATTTTTCTTCGTCCACGGCGATGCCGATGGCGTCCGTCTGGACCATATCGCCGAGATGTTCCGCCTGAAGGGCGGCGATGTGATGGGCGACCTGCAGCCCCGGTCCGCGTCGCGTTTGGCCATTTTGCCGAATACGACGCACGTCACGTTGATGCAGAGGATCGACGTGATCGCGCCGATGATCAACGATTTCCTGGACGCCAAGCCAGCGCCTGCGGCGCCTGCGACGCGCCGGGATTAGCACGGCGGACTCGTCGCGCCCTGGGACGATATTGCACCGTCTGGGCGACTATCT
>QHUV01000728.1 GCA_003222065.1 Gemmatimonadota bacterium
TGGGCGCGACGCCGACAACTACTTTCGCTCCACGCTCGCCGCCGGATTTCTCGCCGACGCCCTCGAGAACACGCTCATCGTCGTTCCACGCATGGCCTCGAGCGACGGCGCCGGATGTCGTGATATTCTCGCACCTAACGAGATCAGCTGGAATTGCAATAGCTGGCGGTCGGGTGGACCGGCTGTCAACAGCCCGGCCGTGACGTCGTTCGATTTCCTCGACGAGATCCTGCGCAAGGTCGCCCGCCGCGACCTCTTCCCGAACGTCAAGGCGATCGTTGTTGCCGGGCATTCGGCCGGCGGCCAAGTCGTGAATCGATACGAGATGACGAACCAGGTTCATGACCAGCTCGGCGTGCCCGTCACGTACCTCGTGTCGAATCCATCCAGCTACGCTTACCCGGACAGCGAGCGGCCGACTGCCGAGGCATACGCCATGACCGCTCACCCGCCTGGTTATATCCCGCAGAGCACGCCTAACGTGGCTGCCTTTCGCGCGTACGCTGACGCGCGCAACTGTACGACGTACGATCAGTGGCCGTACGGTCTTCGGAATCACACCGGCTACGCGGCAAAGCAGACCGACGATCAGCTCCGGCGTCAACTCGCCGCGCGCCCAACGACCTACCTCGTCGGTGAGCTCGACATCCTTCCGTTGGCCGGCTTCGACGGCTCCTGCGCAGCCATGGCGCAGGGTCCCACAAGGCTCGCACGCGGAGAGGCCTTCGGCCGTTTCGTGAACGAGAAACTGAGCGCCCACCACATCGTTGCCATCGTTCCGCTATGCGGACACAACGCGCGGTGCATGTACACGTCGGAGGTTGCGTTGCCGTTGCTGTTCGCGAAGCCCTAGGGCGGAGAGCCGATGCGCCGCGTCTGGTAAAGCGTCATCACGGATTCCCCGGATTCAAACAGATTTCACCGATTGCTCCCCTTCGACTACGCCTCCGTCTTTACGCGTTGACGCTGTTGACATTGTTGACGCAGGACCGGGACGACAGCCAGCGTCGCCCTACAAATCCAGCTCCCACGTCTGCGCGACGAGATCCGCGCCGAAGCTGTGGTGCGGTTCCTCGGCCACGAGATGGAACCCCGCCCGCTCGTACACGCGACGCGCGGCGCCTAACAAGCTCTGCGTCCAGAGCGTGAGCCTTCGGTAGCCAGCCCGACGAGCGAACTGGATGCACTCGTCCACCAGGCGAGTGCCAATGCCGAGATGGCGCGCTGACGGCTCGACGTAGAGGAGCCGCAACTTGGCGACCGCCTTGGATTTCTTCACGCAGAAGATGGACCCGACGATTGCTCCGTCGTATTCCGCAACCCAGCAATTCTCGCGCTGCGCATCCCGGTGCTGCACGTAGTCGGCGACGATCTCGGCAACCAAAGCCTCGAATGTCTCGTCCCATCCATACTCCTCGTGATAGAGCACGCCATGGCGATGCGTGATCCAACCGATGTCGCCCGGCCGAAGCTCTCGCAGGCGGTACGGCGCATCGGCGGAGCGCTTGTCCTCGAGCAAACGCTCGATCTCCTGCATCGAGCGCACGATCAGCCGCTGATCATCAGTCGGCAAATGCCGAAGCATGTCAGTGACCGCGAGCTGTTGTCGCGCTTCGATGTCGTCGAAGACGCGGCGCCCCTTCGCGCTGAGCCTGAGGATCGTCTGTCGGGCGTCCGCTCGTGACGGCGTCTTCACCAGGAGCCCCTTCCGCTCGAACTCGCGCAGGATGCGACTCAAATACGCCGCGTCGAGAAACAGCTCCTGCCCAAGGACGCTCGCCGTCGTCCGGTCGCGATGGCGCAGCTCATACAACACCCGAACATCCGTCAGCGAGAATTTACTCTCGAGAAAACCGCGATTGAGCGCGCCGATCTGTCGCGTGTAGAAGCGATTGAATTGCCGGACCTGCGCGATGTGCGGTTGAGGCTCGTGTCTTGGCATGCCGACTATTGTCGGCAAAAAGGTTGACTTTGTCCAGCTTTATCCCGAGGAGCGCTAGCGACGAGGGATCTGCTTTTCCAGTTCGCTAGCGACGAGGGATCCTTGTCCCGAGGACCGCTAGCGACGAGGGATCCTTGTCCCGAGGAGCGCCAGCGACGAGGGATCGGCTTCTCGACCTTACTCCTCTCTGAGAGCCGCCACCGGATCGAGTCGTGACGCGCGCCATGCCGGCAGCGCCGCGGCCGCCAGCCCAACCGCGACGAGCACCACTGCGGCGGACGCGAACGTCGCCACGTCCCACGGCGCCACGCCATACAGGAACGCGACGACGAGTCGCGCCAAGCCTAACGACAAGCCCATGCCGATGGCGACGCCCGCGAGCACGATCGTCGCCACTTCCCTCAGTACCAAACGAATCACTCGCGAACGCTCGGCGCCGAGCGCGATCCGCACGCCGATCTCGTTGCGGCGGCGCGCCACGTTGTACCCCATAATTCCATACAGGCCGATCGTCGCCAGAATTACGGCAAGCGCACCGAAAAAGCCCGACAAGGTCGCGATCGACTCCTGGCCGCGCGGAAAGTACATGATCGGCTGCGCCGAATCGCGCAGCGAGCGATACTTGGTCGTGGCAACGACGCCGACAACCTCGACGGGAGTGCTCCAGCTGCTCCCTTCCTCCTTCTGGAAGCGCCGCCCGACGGCGGCCGGCGTCGCGAAGAACTTCTTCGCCATCGCTTCATTCACGATCGCGACGCGCGCCGATGTCCGCGTGTCGCGGTGGTCGAAGTCCCGGCCGGCGAGGAGCGGAATCCCGAGCGTCGCGAAATAATCGTCGCTC
>QHUV01000207.1 GCA_003222065.1 Gemmatimonadota bacterium
AGGCGCTGCCGCTTCTCTCGAAGGACGCGGTGGCCGATGAGATTCTCGATCGCGTAGAGAGGCTGTTGCGTGAGCGATCCTAGAGAGCAGCTGCGGCGATACCTCGAGCAGCGCCGCGAGCTCGGCGAACGTGAGTTCGTGCTCGACCAGCTGAGTGTCGAGGAGGCCTTGCGAATCGTTGGCGCGAAGCCGGAAGCTCCTCCGCAAGTTAGTACCGATAGCGGCGCCAGCGACGTTAGGCGGGAGGAGAGCGCTGCACCCGATGATTGGCGCGCCGCGCTGCGTGCCGCGGGCGCGGCCCCAGCGGCGAAGAAATCGGGGCGCGGGTCCGCACCGACAGGCATTCCGGCGTCGACGCCGGAAGTTGGCGGGCAGCTCGCGCCGCCTGGGATCGTCGTCGGCACGACGTCCCGCGACCTGTTCGGCTCAGGCGGTCCGAGCATCGATTCGCTCGACTCGCTCGCGAAGGCGATCGCGACGTGCACGCGCTGTCCGCTCTACTCCACGGCGAAGAATCCTGTTCCCGGCGAGGGCAATCCGGATGCGGACTTCATGCTCGTCGGCGAGGCGCCCGGTGCGACCGAGGACGAAACGGGCCGTCCATTCGTTGGGCAGGCGGGGCAGCTTCTCGAGAAAATTCTCGTCGCTATCGATTTTGCGCGCGCGGACGTTTTCATCGTGAACGTGCTCAAGCATCGGCCACCCGGAAACCGAAACCCGCGCCCCGAAGAGGTTTCCGCATGCAGCCCTTATCTGGTACGTCAGATCGAGCTGATTCGGCCAAAGGTGATCGTCGCGCTCGGCACGTTTGCCGCGCAGACTTTGCTCGAGACAAAGCTTTCTATTGGGAAGCTCCGGGGACAGATTCATCGCTATTACGGGGTGCCGCTGATCGTCACGTATCACCCCGCCGCGCTGTTGCGGAATCCCGCCTGGAAGCGCCCCACCTGGGAAGATGTCCAGCTCGCCCGTCGAATACTCGATCGCGCCGTCAGCGGCGCGTGATCCCTATCGCGATCGTCGTCCCCCGTATTCCGAGGACGCCGAGCAAGCTGTGCTCTCGGCGATGCTCATGGATCAGGACGCGGTGCTCCGCGCGACGGAGACCGTGGACGACACGATGTTCTACGCGGAGCGTCATCGGCGAATCTTCCGCGCGATGATCGCGATCGCCGAGCGCGGCGGCGTCGTCGATCCGCTGACGCTCTCGGAGGAGCTTTCGCGGCGCGCCGAGCTGGAGGCCTCTGGCGGCAAGGACTATGTCGGCTTTCTCGTCGACGTCGTCCCGACGGCCGCGAACATCGATTACCACGCACAGATCGTAAAAGAGAAGAGCGGATCGAAGCGCTCCAGCATGGCGGCAGTACGGTCACGGGCGTGGCGAGTGGGTTCTCGGATCTCGACGATCTCACGTCAGGCTTCCAACCAGCCGACCTCGTGATCGTCGCCGCACGACCGTCGATGGGAAAGACGGCGTTCTGTCTCAACGTCGCGCAGCACGCGGCGATCGTCGATCAGGTCCCGGTTGCGTTCTTTTCGCTGGAGATGAGCAAAGAATCGCTCGTTCAGCGAATGCTCACGGCAGAAGCTCGCATCGACGCTCAGCGGCTGCGCAAGGGAATGCTCCGTGATGACGATTTTCCGCGCCTGGCGCGCGCCGCCGGCATATTAAGCTCCGCACCAGTGTGGATCGACGACACGCCTGGCATCACGCTGCTCGAGATGCGCTCGAAGGCGCGCCGGCTCAAGGCAGAGTCGGGCGTGAAGATGGTCATCGTCGACTACCTGCAGCTGATGCAAGGTCCGTCCAACTCCGAGAGCAGACAGCAGGAAGTGAGCATGATCTCGCGAGGGCTCAAGGCATTGGCCAAAGAATTGAGCGTTCCCGTAATTGCGCTCTCGCAGCTCTCCCGGGCCCCCGAGCAGCGGACCGGCGAGCATAAACGGCCGCAACTCTCCGACCTCCGTGAATCGGGCGCGATCGAGCAGGATGCCGATCTGATCATGTTCCTCTACCGACAAGAGATGTACGACGGGCCGGTCGACAAGGACGGGAACTCGCTCGAGGGAAAAGCCGAGGTGATCGTCGGCAAACAGCGCAACGGCCCAACCGGCGTCGTCAATCTACATTTCCATAAGCAATACACGCGGTTCGAGAACTATTCGAAGCGGCCCTCCGATCAGTAACGCGCCGGGCGGACAACCAGGATCGTTAGGCAATTTATCACGGATTTCCCGGATGACAGCGACGGATCGCTCCATGCGGCGCGGACGTTCATCGTACCGAACCTCAGAAGCAAATTGTTTCGTTACGGAGTACACACCCATGTCGGTCACGGAGCAATCCGGAACGATCCGGGTAATCCGTGATGCATTGGCCGAAGTAACCCGGATGCCCGCTGGCAACACCGATATCGACTGATGGCACGCACGAAGACCGTTTATCGCTGCAGCGAATGCGGCGCCGAACATTCCAAATGGCAGGGGCGCTGTGACACCTGCGGCGAGTGGAATACGCTCGTCGAAGAGAGCGTTGCGCCCAAGGTCGCCATGGCGGCCGGAGGCGCAGCGCGGCGCATCGGCGGGACGCGCACGTTAGGCGAAGGCGGAAGCGTCGCGACCACGCCGCGACTGCGCGATATCAGCGGATCGGATGCCAAACGATGGAAAACCGGACTCGATGAATTCGACTTCGTCGTCGGCGGCGGCATTGTCCCCGGCTCGATGGTCCTCATCGGTGGCGAGCCGGGCATCGGAAAATCCACGCTCCTGCTCCAAGTCGCGGCGCGGCTCCAGGCGTCGGGACATCGGACGCTCTATGCGTCGGGCGAGGAATCCCCACTCCAAGTAAAGCTGCGTGCCGATCGGCTGAGTGGCGACGCCGGCGACGTGGAGCTTCTGACTGAAACGAATCTCGAGACCGTCCTCGCGACCGCGGCATCAGCCGCCCCCTCAGCGCTCATCGTTGACTCGATTCAGACGGTGTTCACCGCCGATCTCGAAGGGGCGCCGGGCAATGTCGGCCAGGTGCGCGAGTGCGCCGCCCGCTTGATGCGCTTCGCGAAGGAGAGTGGAACGACAGTGTTCGTCGTCGGGCATGTCACGAAAGGCGGCGGAATTGCTGGACCGAAAACGCTCGAGCACATCGTCGATACCGTGCTCTATTTCGAGGGCGAATCGACACTCGACCATCGAGTGTTGCGCGCAACCAAGAACCGCTTCGGGTCCGTTGACGAGATCGGCGTGTTTCGCATGTCTGAAACCGGTCTCGATCCGGTCGACAATCCGTCGGAGCTGTTCCTCGGCGATCGCCATACTCACGCATCGGGTAGCGCGATCACGGCACTGCTGGAAGGCACGCGACCCGTTCTGATCGAGGTACAGGCGCTCGCCGCGAAAGCCGGCTTCGGCACGCCGCAGCGCGTCGCGACCGGATATGACGGACGCCGCCTCGCGCTCTTGCTTGCCGTCCTCGACAAGCGCGCCGGCCTCTCCTTCGCATCGCTCGACGTTTTTCTCAACGTTGTCGGCGGCGTTAGGCTGCAAGAGCCGGCAGGCGACCTCGCCGTGGCGGCCGCGCTCGCGTCGAGCGTCTATGAACGCGCGCTTCCCGCGGACGGCGTCTTCATCGGCGAGGTAGGACTCGGTGGAGAGGTCCGTCCCGTCTCTCAGGTCGAGCGGCGCATAGCCGAAGCGGCGAACATGGGGATGACGCGCGTCTTCGTCGCCGAGCGCGGCGTGCCGAAACGCGCTGGCGCGACGAGAGACGTCCAGGTCATTGGCGTGCGCACGATCACCCAGCTCTTCGAGAAGCTATTCGCGTGACTGTCGACGCCGGCGGCGCGACCTCGGCGGACTCGGCGCGCGACGTCGGTGTCGTGATCGTTGCCGGCGGAGCGAGCACACGCGCCGGTGGCGGGGAGTTGAAGCAGCTGCGCTGGGTAGCTGGCAAGCCGATGCTGCTTCACAGTCTGCAAAGCTTCATGGCGCGCCGGGACGTGATCAGCGTCGTCTGCGTCCTCCCGCACAAGTACGCCGGTGACCCTCCACCATGGATTTTCCAATGTGACGTCGACCGACTCATGATCGCGCCAGGAGGAAAAACGCGAACGGAGTCGGTCGCCAGTGGCCTCGATGACCTGCCTGACGAGGCGAGCATCGTCCTTGTTCATGATGCAGCGCGACCGCTCGTTGACGATGCAACCATCGACCGAGTGGTGCAGCACGTGCGCACGGGCGAGCCCGCCATCGCGGCGCTGCCTATGACAGACACGCTCAAGGAAGTCGACCAATCCCATCGCATCGTTCGCACGCTGGAACGCGCGCTGCTGTGGCGCGCCCAAACGCCGCAAGGGTTTCCCCGAGAGGTGATCGTCCGCGCGCACCGCGAGGCAGCCGCGGCGCGGATCTCGGCGACAGACGATGCGGCACTCTGTGAGCGACTCGGTATCTCCGTCGCCGTCGTGCGCGGAAGCGAGCGTGCGATCAAGATCACCGAGGAAGAGGATTTCGCGCGTGTCGAGGCGATCGCGAGGTCTGACGAGTGACGGCGCTACGACGGGACGCGCTCGCGATTCCGTTCTGGTCCCCCGAGGAGGTGCACTCGGCGACGCGGCAGGCGCTCGCGCATCTCGAGATGCGTCGCGTGCTCGCGTATCCGACCGAGACCGTGTACGGATTCGGCGGGGCTATCGATCGCGATTCCGTGGATGCACTCGTTAACATGAAGCGCCGCCCGCCGGGCAAGCCGTTCTTGTTGTTGATTGCCGGAAGCGATATGCTCGAGCGCCTCGATGTACACTTGCCGAGCTACGCGGCGAATCTCGCGGCGCGGCATTGGCCAGGCCCACTGACATTGGTGCTGCCCGGTGCTGAGCGGCGTGTCCCCGATCGGCTGCGCGGTCCAGAGGGCGGAATCGCGGTGCGGTGGACGAGCCACGTCGGAATCTCGCGGCTCATTCGCGCGCACGGCGACGCCATCACGTCGACGAGCGCCAACCGTCCGGGGGTTCCGCCGGCCACGTCTGCAGGAGAGATTCTTTCGCAGTGGGGAGACGCGATTACGCGGGGACAGCTGCGAGTGCTCGATGGCGGACGATTGAGACCGTCGCCACCCTCGACCGTGGTGGATTGCACCGGTCGCCGTCCGCGCGTAATTCGGCCTGGGGCAATCGCCGCCGCCGTGCTACGCGAGAGCGTACCCAACTTGATCGGAGACGCCTGATCGCATGAAGGTTCTGTTCGTCTGTACGGGCAACACGTGCCGCAGTCCGCTTGCTGAAGCGATCGCGCGCAAAATCAGCATCGAGCGCGGCCTTCAGGAAGTCGAGGTGGCGAGTGCCGGCACAAGCGCGTGGGACGGCGCGCCAGCCTCGGACGGCGCGCTGCTCGTTGGGATGGAGCGGAACATGGACCTGAGCTCCCATCGTGCGCAGTCGCTCGACCGGGATCTTGTCCGCGATTCGGATCTCATTCTCGCCATGGGCCCGCACCATCTAGAGCGCATTGAAGCATTAGGGGGGAGTGGTAAGGGATTTCTGCTTTCCGACTTTGCGTCGTACGGCGCGTCGGTTCGGCCGATCAGCGATCCAATAGGCGCCGAGCTCGATGTGTATCGCGCCACAACCGACGAGCTGGAGGAAGAGATTCGCCGTGCCATGGATCGCATCATGGCGGAGCGATCGTCGGGGACGACGTGATCAAGCGGCCCGGGCGGCTCGTTCTCCTGGGTCGCTCGCTCGGACATTCTCTCTCGCCAGTCTTTCAGAACGCCGCGCTGCAGGCGGCGAAGCTATCGCTACGTTACGAAGCTCTCGACGTGCCGGCGAGTGCGCTCGACGAAACGCTCGAGCAGTTGGCTGCCGACCAAGCCGCGGGCAACGTTACGATCCCGTACAAAGAGCGCGTGTTCGACGCGTGCGATCGCCTCACGACGCTGGCTCAGCGCGTCGGGGCTGTGAATACGTTCTGGTTCGAGCGCGGCGAGCTGGTCGGCGATAACACCGATGTTCATGGCTTCGACGTCGCCGCGCGAGATCTGCTGCAAACCGAACCGCGAACTGTGACGGTGGGATTGTTCGGCGCCGGGGGGGCGGCCGCGGCAGTGATCGCTGCTGTCGCATCATGGTCTGAGTCCCGAGTGCTCGTCTTCAATCGCACGGCATCGCGGGCGC
>QHUV01000208.1 GCA_003222065.1 Gemmatimonadota bacterium
GAAGATGGCAGCGGGAATGGGCGCGAAGGTTACGATCCTCGACCTTTCGCTCGAGCGCCTGCGCTATTTGTCAGACGTGATGCCGGCGAATGTCGTGCTCATTCACTCAAACCGGCACAACATTGTCTCCGAGGTCGAGACGGCGGACCTCGTCGTCGGCGCCGTGCTGATTCCCGGTGCTAAGGCGCCAAAGTTGATTCGACGCGACGATCTGTCGCGCATGCAGCCCGGGTCCGTGATTGTCGATGTCGCGATCGACCAGGGTGGCTGCGTCGAGACAATGCGGCCGACGACGCACGAGAATCCGACTTACGTCGTCGAGGGCGTCATCCACTATGGCGTCGCCAACATGCCCGGGGGTGTGCCACGAACGTCCACGCTCGCGCTCACGAATGCAACGCTGCCATATGCGATGCAGCTCGCCAACAAGGGATGGAAGAGGGCGTTGTGCGACAATCCCGCGTTGCTCAAAGGACTCAACATGGCCGACGGCAAGGTGACGTACGCGGCCGTTGCCGAAGCATTCGGTCTTCCATTCACCGAGCCGTCGACGTTTCTCGATTGAGCTTCGGCGCGAGGAGCAGGAGCACGCGCCGGGCGCCCACGCACGCGATCGCACGCGATCGCGTGCGTCCGGGTTACTTGATCGCAATCCGTGCGTCTTGGACAATGCCGCTTGCAAATCGTGTGACGGACCTCACGGATGCGCAGGCGACGTAGGTTGCGTCACGGCAACGCCTTGTACGCGCTCTCCGGCTCGACTACCTTAAGCTGCTGCTCCCTCCCTCAATCACGGTTCGATCGCTCCGCCGCCGGCCGAGTGACGACTGAACGGACGACTGGATGCGCTGGCCCTTCTTCAAGGCGGGATCGCTCTTTCCCGCGAATGCGATCGGTGTTGACCTCGGCACGGCAAACACTCTCATCTACGTCAAAGGCGAGGGTATCGTGCTCAATGAACCCTCCGTGGTCGCCATTGACCGTGAGTCGAAGAAGATCAAGGGCGTCGGTCTGGAAGCGAAGCGCATGCTCGGCCGGACGCCCGATGGGGTGATCGCCGTCCGCCCGATGAAGGATGGCGTCATCGCCGACTTCGATGTGACCGAGAAGATGCTCCGTTATTTTCTCACGCTCATCATCGAGAATCATTTTTTCAAAGTGAAGCCGCGGGTTATCGTCTGCGTACCGTCGGGCATTACCGAGGTGGAGAAGCGTGCCGTGCGCGATTCTGCGTTAGGCGCTGGGGCGAAGGAGGTCTTCATGGTCGCCGAACCGATGGCGGCCGCGATCGGCGTTGGGCTGCCGGTCGAGACGCCGACCGGTAACATGGTGATCGACATCGGCGGCGGCACGACGGAGATCGCCGTCATTGCGTTGTCGGGAATCGTCAGCGACACGTCTATTCGGGTCGGCGGCGACGAGCTCGACACCTCGATTGTCCAATTCATGCGCAAGAATTACAACTTGCTCATCGGCGAGCCGACCGCCGAGCAGATCAAGATTCAAATCGGATCGGCCGCGCCGGTTGGTGAGGAGCGGGAGATGGAGGTCAAGGGACGCGATCTCGTGTCCGGTATTCCGAAGACCGTCCGCGTGCACTCGAGCGAAATTCGCGAGGCCATTCAGGAGCCCGTACAGGCGATCGTCGACGCCGTGCGGCGCGCCCTCGAGATCACGCCGCCCGAGCTCGCGAGCGACATTGTCGACCGCGGAATCGTGATGACGGGAGGGGGCGCGCTCATTCGCGGGCTCGATTTGCTGCTCAGCCAGGAAACGAGTCTCCCGATCCACGTCGATGAGGATCCGCTCACCTGTGTCGTCCGCGGCACCGGGCGCATCCTCGACGACGAAGAAAAGTACTGGTCGGTCCTGAGCACCTGAGGGAGGGGCGGTGGCACGCGCCACACGGCTGAGCAGCCGCGTCGATTTTCTCCTGTTTGTCGGGTGCGTCATCGTCGCGCTCGTCGCCCTCGTGCTGCCGTTGCAGATGCGCGAGCCGCTCGCGGAGGTCCTGCGCCGCTCGGTCGTCGCGCCGCTCGTCAATCTGCAGAGCAATGCCGAGCGCTGGCACGCCGCGTGGCAGCTCAGTGAGGAGCGAACGGCTCGCCTGGACTCCGCCGTCATGCGCGGCTTCAATGCGGTGGCGCTCCAGAGCGAGAATGAGGAATTGCGAAAGCTGCTCGGTCTCGGCTCCCGCCTCCACGTCGGATTCGTGCCGGCGGAGGCAGTGCATAACGCGGTGCGCGAGGACGTCGTGACGACACTGACACTGACGGCAGGCACGAGAGCCGGCATCAAGGTCTATAGCCCTGTCGTTTCTCCCGAAGGCGTCGTGGGTCTGGTGCAGACTGCCGATCCCGCGATCAGCATCGCGATCCTCTTCTCGCATCCAGACTTTCGGGCGAGCGCGATGTCCGGCGACGGCACGGCGTTTGGCATCGTCTATCCGCATCTGCAGCAAGGCCTCGGCGGGACCGGTGAGTATTTACTCGAGCTCCGCGGTGTGCCTTTTCGAACGACGCTCACCGCCGGGACGATGATCTATACGTCCGGCCTTGGCGGCACCTTCCCGCGCGGCATCCCAATCGGCGTCGTGTTGCGTGAGCTCAAGACCGCGGAGGGCTGGACGCGCACGTACTTGCTGCAGCCCTCGGTGAATCCCGCCAAGGTGAATTCAGTGATGGTGCTGACGTCTCAGCGCAACGCGCAACGCTTGGACAACGTGTGGCAGATCGTCGCGCGCGTCGACTCCGCCGCGCGGAGCGTCGCCAACGCCGGTGACTCTCTCGTTCGACACGCGGCCGCCGACTCGGCACGACGCGTTATTGCGGATTCGATGCGTCGCGCCGCCGCCACGAAGGTAGCCGTGGACTCGGGCGCTCGTGCCGACTCGGTACGCCACGGCGCCGCGGCGAGGGACAGTGCCGCGCGCGCTGAGCGCACGAGTGATTCGGCGCGCGCCGCGCGCGCCGCACGCCGTGAGGCAGCCCGCCGTGACTCGGCGAGACGGGACTCGGTACGGCGCGATTCGGTACGGCGCGATTCGGTTCGACGCGACACGAGTGTGCGCCGCGACACGACCGTCAAACGCGACACGTTGGTGCGGCGCGACACTTTGCTCAAGCGACGCTAATGAGTTGGAACGCCGTACGCACAGCGGTCATCTGCGCGATTCTGATCGTATTGCATTACACAGTGCGTCCATTGCTCGCCTGGAACACTTCGATCGACTTCCTGATCATCGCCTTGATGTTCGGCGCCGTTCGCATGCGGCCGGGGCTGGCCGCGCTCTTTGGCTTCGCGCTCGGGCTAGTTTCGGACTCGCTCTCTCCCGGCGCCTTCGGCGCGGCGGCGTTAGGCATGTCCATCGTCGGCTTCGGAGCGTCGTGGCTGAAGGCCGTGTTCTTCGCCGACAATCTGCCTCTGAATGGGTTCTTCATTTTCCTCGGCAAGTGGATCTTCGATTTGATCTTCGTTGTCGTCGGGCATCGCATGCATGGCGCGGAGCTGTTCATGCAGATCGTGGTGTGGTCGTCGCTCTCCGCCGCAATGACCGCAGTCGCCGGCGTGCTCGCCATCGCCCTCTTGCGGCCACTGATGGAGGTGCGTACGGCATGATGACCTCGGCCTGCGGAGTGCTCAGCTAATGGCGATGCGACGGATCAACGTCGATTGGCCGCTCGTGCTCATCGCGCTCGCATTGTCGCTGTTCGGTATCGCCACTGTGTACTCCGCCGGACAGACCGACGCCGTGACCTACGTCGCGAGAGCGTGGCGAGCACAGATCGTCTGGTTCGTCCTATCGCTCGGTGCCGCGTATGCAATCAGTCGCGCCAGCGTGCGACTCCTCGAGTGGCTCACCGTCCCGCTCTATTGGTTCTCGATCCTCTTGCTCCTCATCGTGCTTGTTCCCGGGTTCGGGTCAGGTGCCGGCACCGCCGCGAGCGTGAAGGGTTGGTTGACGATCGCCGGACATCGGCTCGGTCAACCAGCGGAGTTCGCGAAGCTGGCCGTCGTGCTCATGTTGGCGCTCGTGCTGTCGAAGAACCGCGAAGCACCCAAGTCGATGCTCGATCTCTGGAGACCGGGCCTCATCGTCGGCATCCCGTGGATGCTCATCATGAAGCAGCCCGATTTGGGAACCGGCATCGTGTTCGTCGGCATCTTCTTCGGCATGCTCTTCTGGGCAGGCGTCGAGTGGCGGCTGCTCGTCTTGATCGCAAGCCCAGTGGTGAGCCTCATCCTCGCCTTCAGCACGAGCGTCTGGGCGTCCTGGTTCTGCCTGTTCATCGCGCTCCTCATCTGGTACAAGCCGTATGTGTTCGAGGGCGTCGTCCTCGCGACGGCGAACGTGTTCACGGGCGTCTTCGCGCCGATTCTTTGGGAGCGACTCGCGCCATACCAACAGAACCGACTGCGCGTCTTTCTCGACCCATCTATCGATCCACGACGGTCGGGTTATCACGTCATTCAATCTCAGGTAGCCATTGGCTCCGGCGGCTGGTTCGGTAAGGGATATCTCAACGGCCCGCAAAAGCGCCTCGCATTCCTCCCAGCGCAGCACACCGATTTCATTTGGGCTGTCGTCGGCGAGGAGCTTGGCTTCATCGGCGTCACACTCGGCGTCATGCTCTTTTTCGCGCTCTTTTTGCGAGTCGTGCGAATCGCTGAGCGAGCGAATGACTCGTTCAGTAGTCTCATCGCGTTCGGATTGCTCTCCAGTTGGTTGGTGCACGTGCTCGAGAACATCGGCATGACCATCAACCTCATGCCGATCACTGGAATTCCGCTGCCATTCTTCAGCTATGGCGGCTCGTTCATGCTTGCCAGCTGGCTGGCCATTGGGATACTCGTGCGCATCTCCAGCGAGGGTCGCGGCCGCACCGGCCAAATCGACATGTAGTGAG
>QHUV01000209.1 GCA_003222065.1 Gemmatimonadota bacterium
GGCATGTTTTCGGGGGTTCAGGCGGTAATCGTAGATGAGATTCATGCGATAGCAGGTACAAAACGCGGCGTTCATCTCGCCTTGACGCTCGAGCGGCTGGAGCGGATCTGCCAGGAAAGCCCGCAACGCATCGGTCTGTCGGCGACGCAACGACCGCTCGAAGAGATCGCGCGCTTCCTCGGCGGCTCCGAGAACGGTGCGTTTCGTCCGGTCACGATCGTCGATTGCGGTTTGGTGAAGCGCACGGAGATCGCGATCGAATCACCGGTCGAGGATCTCGGGCACGTGCCTGGTGGAACGATCTGGCCCTCCGTCGCCCCTCTCGTGCTCGGCCATGTGCGCCGCGCGAGAACGACGATCGTGTTCGTCAACAATCGCGCGCAAGCGGAGCGCATGGCGGCGCGAATCAACGCGCTCGCGGGCGAGGAGCTCGCGCTGCCATATCACGGGTCGTTGTCGCGGGAGCGGCGCTTCTTGCTGGAGGGCGCGCTCAAGGCAGGCAAGCTCCGCGCGCTCGTGAGCACGAGCTCACTGGAGCTGGGCATCGACATCGGATCGGTCGATCTGGTGCTCCAGCTGCAGAGTCCGAAGCGGGTCGCGACGGCGCTGCAACGGGTGGGGCGCGCGGGCCACACATTGCAAGGAGTGAGTCGCGGCATCTTCGTGCCGACGTTTCGTGACGACGCCGCGGAGACGCTGGCGATCGGCCGAGGCATGCGGGCGGGCGACGTTGAGCCGACGCGCGTCGTGCAGAACGCGCTCGACGTGCTTGCCCAAGTCGTCGTCGCCGCCGTCGCCATCGATGACGAGTGGACGAGCGCGGAGCTGTTCGAGCTTGTTAGGCAGGCATACCCGTATCACAGTCTCACGCGGTCGGCGTTCGACGAAGTGCTCGCGATGTTGTCGGGAAAGTATCCTTCGGACATCGCCGCCGAGCTCGAGGCGCGCATCGTGTGGGATCGGACGACCGATCGCCTAACGCCGCTCCGCAGCGCCCGGCTCGTCGCGGTGATAAACGGTGGGACCATTCCCGATCGCGGACTCTATGCGGTGAATCTCCCCGACCGGACGCGACTCGGCGAATTGGACGAGGAATTCGTCCACGAGACGCGCATCGGCGATGTATTTCAGCTCGGCTCCTCGACCTGGCGCGTCAACGCCATCGAGCACGATCGCGTGATCGTGACACCGGCGCCGGGAGCGCCGGCACGGATGCCCTTCTGGCACGGCGAATTTGCGGCGCGGTCGGCGCACATCGCGCCTCGCGTCGGCCTCCTGCGGCGCGACCTCGCGGCCGCGCGGACGACAGAGGACGTCGCCCGCATTGCCGAGGAATACGAGTGCGACACGGCGACGGCGCAGTCGCTGGTCGAGTACGTCCATCAACAGCGCGCCGCGACGGCGGTCGTTCCCGATCATGAGGTCCTCGTCGTCGAGCACTTCCGCGACGAAACCAACGCCGTGCGCATCGTACTGCACGCTCCATTCGGCGGACGTGTGAACGCTCCGTGGGGCATGGTGCTCGCGGCGAAGGTGCGCGACGCCCTGCGCGCCGGCCTAGCGCGGCCGACGCTCGGCACGGAAGTGCAGGTCCTGACGACGGACGACGGGATCATGCTCCGCCTTCCGGACTTGAATGGACCAGTGCCGCTCGACGCATTGCGCGGCCTAACGCCTGACGAGGCGGAACGGTGCGTGCTCGAGGAGATCGGGAACTCTTCGCTATTCGGAGCTCGCTTTCGCATGAACGCGGCGCGCGCGCTCCTGCTGCCGCGCGGTAATCCGCGACGCCGCATGCCGCTCTGGCTGCAGCGCCTCAAAGCACAGGATCTACTGCAAACGGTTCGCGAGTTTCCGTCCTTTCCGATACTGGTGGAGACGTATCGCGACGTGCTGCAGGACGCGTTCGACATGCCGGCGCTTGCCGACGTGCTCCGTAGGCTGCAATCCGGTGCGATCGAGCTGCGCGACGTCGCGACGGAGATGCCGTCGCCGTTTGCGTCATCGCTGCAATTCGGTTTCGTCATGGATTGGATGTACGCCGACGACACGCCGCGCGCCGAGCAGCGAGCGGCGATGTTGTCGCTCGATCGTGGTCTGCTCGACGAGCTATTGGGCGCCGGAGGCGTCGACGACGGTACGCTGGCGAGTCTCGAAGAGCTTTTGGCCCTGCGGCGCGGTACGGCGCCGACACGGCGAGCGCGGACCGGCGACGAGCTGGCGATTCTGCTCGATCGAGCGGGGGATCTCACTTCTGCCGAGCTGGCGGCGCGGACGGCATCGGAGGGCGTCGTTGGTGAACCGTTGCGCGAGCTCTTGGAGACCGGGCGCGCCGTCGCCATCGCGATCCCGTTAGGCATTGGAACGACCGAGCAACGCATCATTCTCACTGATGCGTATCCGCGTTACATGGCGGCGTTCGGTGAGCCGGCAATGGCGATTGTGGGCGCGGGGCTGGAGTTGGCGCCGACGCGAGCTCCGGTAGCGGTTCCCGAATCGCTTCGTCACGCGACGCTCACGCGAGCCGCGGCCCGACGTGAGCTGCTGGCGCGCTTTGTCGCGCTCAACGCTCCGATCTCGATCGACGACGTTAGGCGGCGATATGACCTGCCCGCGGAAAGCGTGGCGCGGCAGTTGGATGATTGGACGGCGGCGGGGAAGCTCGTTCGCGGGGCGTTCACGCGCGCGGTCCGTGAAGTGGCACAGCCCGACGGGGCGACCCAGTGGGTGTCTCGACGTCTTCTCGAGCAAGCACGGCGACGCGAGCTCGCCAGTGTGCGGCGTCAGATCGAAGCGGTGAGCCTGGAATCCTTCGCGCACTTTCTTCAAAAATGGCAACATCTCGATCCGTCGACACGTCTCGAAGGTGCCGAAGGAACAGCAACGGTTCTTCGACAGCTCTATGGCCTGGCGCGGCCGGCCGATGCCTGGGAGCGCGAGTACTTACGACATCGAGTCGCCAACTACGACGCCGAGGCAATCACGCGACTGTGCTCGGCGGGCGAAGCGGTGTGGGTCGGGGGCTCGGCCAGCAGCGAGGATGCGACGTTGGTCCATGTTCGTTTCGTTAGGCGTGGAACCGGCCGGGTTTGGCTCTCGGAGATTGCGGACGCTGGACCGGCATTGAGCGAAAACGCGGAGCGTGTCTACCAAGCGCTTCGCAACGAAGGCGCGTCGTTCTTCGACGATCTGGTGCGTTCCAGTTCCCTCGGCGGACGGGCGCTCCGCGACGCGCTGCGAGAGCTCGCCGGCGCGGGGCTCGTGACGAACGACACCGTCGATTCGCTGCGGCAAGTCGTGCGCTGGCGGCCGATCGTCTCGCCGCGCCTACGCAACCAGCCCGACCCGACCCGCTGGCTGCCGGCGGACTTCTCGCCATCGGCCAATCGTCCGATCGTGCAGCGGCGGCCGAACGTGCGCCGGCTTCCGAAGTGGCGCCCTCCCACCGAGGGTCAGCCCGATAACAGATCGATCACGTGGCCGGGCCGTTGGGCGCTCGTGCGAACAAGTGGGATCATGGGCGCATCTGATGACGAAAGCACGCTCGCCGAGGCCGTTGCTCGGCAATGGCTGGATCGGTATGGCGTCGTCACGCGCGATTGGTGGAAGCGAGAACGGCCGACCGTCTCGTGGCGCGCCATCTATCGTGAGTTGAAGCGGCTGGAGTTTCGTGGCGACGTGCGCCGCGGTTATTTCGTGCGTGGACTCGCCGGCGCGCA
>QHUV01000210.1 GCA_003222065.1 Gemmatimonadota bacterium
ATCGTCACTGGCATGCGGAACGTCTCCGGCACCACGTATCGCATCCCGGTGCTGTCCGCCTTGAGCGTGTCACGTTGCGTCTGCTTGACGACGAGGCTCACGCGTCGTGCCTCCGCATTGTATGACGACGTCACGGTGAACTCGGGATAGCCGGCGCTGTAGATCCACTCGTCCCAGAACCAATCGAGATTCTCGCCCGTCGACTCGAGCACGCTTTGCCGAAGGTCATCGGTGATCGCGTTGCCGAACGCGTGCGTCGTTAGGTACTGATGGATACCCACCCAGAATCGCTCGTCGCCCAGATAGTTGCGAAGCATCTCGAGAACGAGAGCGCCTTTCGGGTAGATATTGTTCGAGCCCGACGAAGCGAGTGGCATTCGCCGGCGCGCGTCGATCTGCATGAACTGCCGATACTCGTCGAGATAGTAGTCCTGCTGCAGGCGCGGGCCGACCTTCTGCCGCCAATACTGTCCAGGCATGAACTCGGCGAACCCTTCGTTCAACCACATGTTCGCCCAGTTCGCGGTGGTGACCAAGTCGCCGAACCACTGATGCGCGAGCTCGTGCGGGATGAGTATGTACTGATACCATGGCCGGTCCTGATACGCTTTCGCGTCCGGCAACCAGTCGACGAGGGTCGTCGCGCTGACGTTTTCCATGCCGCCAAAGAAGTCGGCGACGGTGGTCTGCGCGTACTTCTGCCACGGATAGGGAACGCCGGTGAGCCGTGAGTAGACGTCGATCATGTCCGGCGTGACATGAAAGAGAGGCGAGGCGAGCGCGCTGTCCGGATGATAGACGTAGTAGTCGACGGGGATGCCCTTCCACGCGTCGTGAATCCTGGCGAGGGGTGCGACGACGAGTGAGACGAGATACGTCGCGCTCGGCCGATCCTCGCGCCACCGGAGCGTCCGCGTGCCGCCGGCGTCTTTCGTGTCGCTGGCGAGAGCGCCATTGGAGACGGCCATGAACCCCGCCGGGACCGTCACGTCGAGCTCCCAGGTCATCTTGTCGTTCGGGAAGTCGTAGGTCGGAAACCAGTAGTGATTGTCGTGGTCCTCGCCCTGACTCCAGATCTGTCTTGGCGCGTGTGGCCGCTCCTTGATGAACGTCAGTCCGCGGCCATTCTCGACCTTGCCGCCGTAGTCGATGGTGAAGCGGACCGTGTCGTGAAACGCGGCTGGACGGCCGAGGTAGACGACGAGGGTGTCGCCGTGTCGGCTCGTGCGGAGCGTCGCGTTGCTATTGCCGGCCACTCGCTTGATGTCGAGCAGCGCGCCGGCGTCGAGAATGACCGAGTCGAGGGCCGGACGGAGGGCGATGAGCGTACTTGCAACACTTCCGGTGAAGGACAACGAGTCCCAGTTGAAATCGCGGACGACGATGCGCTGGTGGACCAAGTCATAGTCGTGCGAGCGCGTGTAGCGGTCGTTGGCGATGCTCTCGAGGTTGGGATTCTGGGCCTGGAGCGAAGTCGCCAGGAACGCGAATACGAGCGGGGTTGAGTGGAGGCGCATGTCTCAAAGCTAATTGACGGCAGACCACGTTTGTCAGGAGGTGCAGATCCCTCGTCGCTTCGCTCCTCGGGATGACAGCTCACCTAGTGTGGCCCTGGCGAACCGCGCGATGACGGCGGTGGGCCGCGCAAGATCTCGACCCGCAGCTCGGCCCATCCGTCAACCTGCATGTATTGCACACGAAGCTCGTGCTTCCCACTGCCTAACGGTGCGACGTCGACGGCCGATTCGTGGGGCTGCCAGTGATCGATGAGGAGCGCGCCGTCGACCCAGACGCGGATCGCGTCGTCGCTGATGGTTTGAATGGTGTACTTGCCAGCAGGCAAGTCGACGCCGCCGGTCGCCTCCAGCGCCCACCGTTGCTGCGGTATTCCGTTGACAGGAGGACGATACCAGACGAAATCGAGGCGCGGGACCCTCCGCTCGACGAGCGCCGCGCCGCCTTGTCGCAGTGTGGCGAAGGCGTCAGCGTGCTCGCGCGGATCCGTGGCCTCGTTCCAGGCGAACACGCGCTCCGTCCATGCGATTCGCGGCTCGAAGTGACGATACGCGGCGTTCACCCACTGTGCGCGGTCCCCGCCGCGATGGGCGATTGTGATTTCCCAGTCGCCTAACGAGGCGGCAGCGGGAGTAACGATGAGCGTGTCCGGCGTGCCGAACGCCCGAATGCGTCCGGTGCGCTTCGACAGCGACGCCACGCCGCGGGCGGTCACGATCCGCCAGGCGCCGATAGGACCAAGCACCGCGAGGCGGAGCGGCACCGCCCGCACGCTATCGATCGGCCACAGCTTCGGCGTCCGCCAGTCGTACGGTCCCCACTCGTCGACGATGATCGCCGATCGTGGCAGCCTGGCGACGGGCCGGTCGGTCGGCATCGCGTTAGGCAGCGGCCCGACGAGACGCTCCTGAAGCGCGGCCGGCAGCACGGCGCCGGCACCGGTGCGGAACGAGCGCGAGGCGTCGCTCCGCATGACGACCGTCGTCGTCGCGATCACCTCGCTGTCCGAGGCCACGAACGCGTTGCGCTCGAGCCTCAGCGTGTCGGACCGCGAAACGCGTACACCGACGCGCGTCCGGTCGAAGAGATTGTCGCTGATGACGTTCCCGCGACTCCGGGTGTCGTGATGCTTCGGGTAGCCCCAGTCCGACGGCTCGATGCTGTCCGCCCAAAGACGGACCCCGGTTGTGCCGCCGCGCACGGTGTTGCCCTCGATGCGATTGGCCTGGCCATGCTCGATCGCGATGCCCGTGACATTGTCGACAAGCTCATTGCCAACGATCTGCGTGTCGTAGCTGTAGCCGCCCCACACGCCGTAGTCGCTGCCGGTGACGCGGTTCCGCGCGAAGAGGTTGCGACTGAACGTCGCCTCAATGCCGTTCGCGGGAGCGTAGCTGAAGTCGTTCGCGAAGACGAGATTGTCGTTTGCGCCCCCCTGCCCCGTATCCATCGTCGACTGGCCGGCCCAGAGGAAGAGTCCGTCCCCGCCGTGCGTCACCGAGTTATACGCAATGACGTTCCGGCAGCTCTGCTCGTAGAGGAGGATCCCGGCCGAGTCCTGGCCGCGGTGGTAGAAGCCCTCGCTATGGCCGCGGACATTGTAGTCGAACTCGTTATGCATGATCCGGTTGTCGCTCGACCGATACAGTCCGACGCCGAGCCCGGAATTGAACGAGAAGTCGTTGTTCCACACGAGGAGGGAGTCGCTGCGCGTCACGAGCAGCGCGTTCATGCCCTGCTCGACGACGTTGCCGTGGATCTCTCCACCATGCACGTCCTCGAGGTACATCGCGGCGCCGAAGCGCAGCCACTCGTTATGCTCGTTGTGATGGAAGGAAAGCCAGTCGACCAAACTCTCATGCTCGACGACACTGTAGAGCCGGGGCTTCCAGTTGCGACTCAAGTCGCTGTCGACGATGCGGAGGCCGTGCGTACCCCGCGCGCGAATGGCGACCTTGAAGCCGTGAATCCGCGCACCGCGGATTGTGACGTTCCGGCCGCCGTCGACGAGAATGGCAAGTCCCCGCGCCTCGTCAGGCAGAGAACCGTCGGCTGTTCCGAGCAGCGTCGCGCCGGCGAAGTCGACCGTGACGTCATCGCCGCGCACGACGACAAGGGGTGAATCGAGCGACGCCGACGCGCGCAGCCGGTACGCGTTAGGCACGAGCCGCACCGGCCGTTTGATGACGAGCCCCGGCCTCAGCACGAGCGCCGGCGCTTGTGCGCTCGCCAACGTCCCCCCGGCGACGACGGGTACCAGAGACAGAAGCATCGCGAGCGGCCGCGCCAGCAAGGACAACCTCTCTAGTGGAGTGTTTCCGAAGTCTTGATAGCAGGAGCGGGGTCCTGTGGGGCGTTATGGCAATGCTGCCATGGCCACGCTGGACCATCGGCCCTCTCGACGCTATGGCAGTATTGCCATAACGCCCCTGTGGACCCCACTCCCGCTACCACCATCTGGGTTAGCACACGGTCATAATGTGCTCGACTCCAGCTCGAACCGCCAAGAGTGCCCTCCTGCAACGCCCCGGCCTCCCAATCGTCCAATCGAGACACGCCTATTGCTCTGTCCGAGGGCCAGTCTCACCGATGACCGCTGCCGTAGCACCCGAGAACGATTTCTGGACCGTCGACGAGCGTACACTCGCCGAATTCACCAGCCGAATCGAGGAACCACCGAGCTCCCTTCTCTGGGCAGCGATTCGCCGTGAGGCCGAGCGCATCGCGCTGGCGCCAGGCTTCGATCGCCTCATCACGCTCGACGCCAACACGATCAAGGAGCTCCCGCATCAGATCGAAGTCGCACGGCGTGTCCTCCGACGTCCGATGGGGGGCCGCGCGATCCTCGCCGACGAAGTGGGGCTCGGGAAGACGATCGAAGCGGGTATCATCATCAAGGAACTGCTCGTCCGCGGGCTCGCACGTCGCGTGCTCATTCTTACGCCCGCTTCCCTGGTGATGCAGTGGCAGGGAGAGCTCGAGAGCAAGTTCTTCGAGCGCTTTGCGACGCCGACGGATCCGAAAGACTGGAATCACGTCACGAAGGGTATCGCATCGTACGATCGAGCCCGCGGCAGACACCACGCCCGGGCGATCCTTCGCCACCGCTGGGACCTCGTCATCATCGACGAAGCGCACAAGGTCAAGAAT
>QHUV01000211.1 GCA_003222065.1 Gemmatimonadota bacterium
AGCGAATCTTCGGACCCACAACTTGGTCGGATCGTCGAGACGGCCCTGTATGTCGATGATCTCGCGCGATCGCGAGCGTTTTATGTCGACATCCTCGGTTGCGAGCCACTTCTCGATAGCGGGCGTCTCCTCGCACTCAGTGTGGCGGGAGCGAGCGTACTCCTCCTCTTCCAGCGCGGCGCGACGAGCACACCGTTGCCGACGCCGGGCGGCGTGGTGCCGCCGCACGGCGCCACGGGCATTCAGCATCTCGCCTTCGCCGTTCACGCCAGTACGCTCGCAGCGTGGGTCGTGCGACTGGAGGAGCAGGGGATCGAGATCGAGAGCCGGGTGCGGTGGCAACGTGGGGGCGAAAGCGTGTATGTTCGCGATCCGGACGGTCATTCCATTGAACTGATCACGCCCGGGCTATGGCAGATTTACTGAGTACAGCGTCTATCAGTGATAAGCGTATGCTCATCGTGCAGAGCCGCAATAGTGCGTCGACCAGCGGCACATCCATCGCGACCATTGGCTCTTGGGTTCGCGGCATTATCCGCCTCGCGCTGTTCGCTCCAATCGCGAGCGGCTCCGCTCAGCGCATACCCGATTCGATCGCGGCGCGCGCGGTGGGCGCCTCATTTCTGAATGCAATGCAGGCTGGCGACTGGACAGCCGCGCAAGCCTTTCTGGATCACGCGGCCCTCGAACGATTCCGTCAGTGGGCGGTCGCGCAGGCGAAGAGCCGGAGCACGATCTCATCGGTTACCGTCGAGGGACTGATGATGGCAGATACGGCCCTGCCCCGGGCAGTCGCCGAGTATTATGTGAAGCGGTCGAAGAACATAGGCCGCGGCCAGAGTTTCGTGGACCAGGAGTTCGGGATCGCCAATCCGGATTCCGTCGCACGGCTGCCAATCGACACCGTGGGAGCGAGGTGGCTGGAGCTTCACGACGAGCGTTGGTTGACGCGCCGAGCGATCCGTGAGAGCAACTGCCCTCACCCAGTGGATTCCGTCGCGCGCCCGCCGGCCACTCATCAGCTTGGAATCATTGTCGCAGACTCGGTTGCGTACCTGCTATACGAGTTCGATGTGAGTGAGCTCTTCAGAGCCGAAGCGGTGTATTCCCGATCGCCGCATGTGATGCTCCTTCGTCGCGACCGCGACGCTTGGTGGGTGCTGCCCCGAAGTGATCTATTCAGCACAATGGGCATAATGATCTCCTGCGAGGTGCGGCCGAAGTAGACGTGCGTTGCTGGCGTGCTCCCGTGATCGTCTCCGGCATGCTACGACCAGCGATACGAAGCGCGGAGTGTTGAACGGCATCACCCGAGTATGATCCTCTCACTGAAAGGTTGCTCATCATGCCGAGGCATTGTCGCGGCGACCATCGGAATGTCGATGTTCGTGACAGTGACGACGACGGCGCACGCGCAGCGCATTCCCGCGGATACAAGCAGTGCGGCAATTGTAGGGGCGGCCTTCCTCGACGCGGTCGCCGCGGCCAAGTGGAGCGATGCGGCGCGTCTTCTTGACTTTGCACCGCTGGATAGCCTTCGTAAGCTGCGCGCGGGTGCCGCACGAAGCATGCGCGCCTCACACCTCACGGTCGAGCGATTGATGCGCATGAATCCGGACATGCCGCGCGCGGTCGCCATCGATCAGGTCAAGCGCCACGCGAAGCAGTCTCGCGGCGAGAGTATTCTCTCGCGCGAATTCGGTGTTGACGACCCGGATTCACTACTTCGCATGCCGATGAACGCCGTCGCCCAGCGCTGGCTGATGGTCCACGATGAGCGATGGCAAGAACGCGAACTAGCCCGGATCTGTAAAGAACGCACTCCGAGCGACTCTGCACCAAGGTTTCGCGTGATCGGAACCGTCGTCGACGACAGCGTCGCCTACGTGCTGTACGATCGAGGTGAGACGCACTCTGCGATGGCGGACGCGCTCAATCCCCTTCCGGCCAAAGTAATGTTCCTCCGGCGCGCGCCCGACGGTTGGTCGATACTGCCGCGCGCCGACTTGATCGGCCTTCCGCCGATGGTCGTTGCGTGTGGATGATGGCGAGTCGCGCGAGCTCCGTGCGTTCTGTGAGCGCCTAACGCCAACGAAACCACTTCAACGCCAGCCAGAGCGTCGCGACGGCCCATAACGCCAGCAGCGCGACCTCCGGCCCGACCACCGTCCATCCGGCGCCGCGCAGCATGCTGGCGCGCAGCGCATTGTTCGTTGCCGTGAGCGGCAACGCCTGAATCAAGGGTTGAAAGGCCTTCGGAAAATTCTCCGACGAGAAGAACACTCCCGACAACACCCACATCGGCATCATCGCCACATTCATCAAACCCGAGGCACCTTCGATCGTTCTGGCACGTGAGGCGATGAGCAGCCCGAGCCCGCCGAACGCAAACACGCTGGCGAGGACGATCAGTATCAGCTGCAACACCGAGCCGCGCACCGGCACGCCAAAGAACAGCGCCGCGAAGCCGAGCAGCACGACGACCTCGCCGACGAGTAGCGCGATCCGCGAGACAAGATAGGAAACAAGAAACTCGGCGCGCGACATCGGTGTCGCGACGAGGCGCTTGAGCAACTTCTTACGGCGGGCGTCGACGATTGTGTACCCCAGCCCCCAAATGCTGCTGCCCATGATATTCATGCCGAGGAGGCCGGGAATCACGAAATCGATGTAGCGCGAGCCGCGCTCACGAACGTGTGCCTCGCTCACACGCACTTGATCAGCGCGGCCATAGCCGCGCTGGATCGCGTTGTCGGCGAGCAGTCGCGCGTTGCGCGCGTCGGGACGCGTTTCGTCGAATTGGTACTGGACGCGGCCATCGGGCTGTGGCACCACGAGCAGCGCGACGCGTCCAGTGCGGATCGCGGCACTCGCGCTGTCCGGGGAGAGCACCTCTACGGCGAGCCCGGAATCGGCACGCGCCGCCGCCGCGACGCGACTTGCCTCCGGCGACGAGCCGACGACGGCGATGTGCACGATCTCGGCGGGACGGTTGCGAAACGCGATCCCGAGGCCGATCGCGAGGAGAATCGGAAACGCAAAGGTCCAGAACAGCGCTTCCGGCTCGCGGATGAACTCCTTGAACCGTACCGACGAGAGCTGGACGAGCGAGTCCGAGATGAGCCGCCGCCGCGGTGAGTCTTGTGCGAGGTTACTCATCGCGGAGCTGTCTCCCGGTGAGATGGACGAACACGTCCTCGAGCGTCGCCGAGTGAGTGCGCAGCTCGGCCAGTTGGAGGCGGCGCTGCGCCAGCTCGGCGAGCAGCGCCGGCACGGTGCGATGGAGCTCACTCACGCGGAGCTCCCACGCATTGCCATCGATGCGCCGCGCGGCACGAACGCCCTCGAGGCGCCGCAAACTCTCGTCGGACAGCGAGTCGCTGGAGCCAGCGAGGACGAACTCGACGACATGCTCAGCACCTAACGAGGCGATGAGGTCGCGCGGCGCCCCCAGGGCGATGACTTTGCCGTGATCGATGATCGCGACGCGGTCGCACAGACGCTCCGCCTCATCCATGTAGTGCGTCGTCAGGAGCAGCGTACGGCCCATCGCCTTGAATTCCTCGACGAGATCCCAGATCTGTCGTCGTGACTGCGGGTCGAGGCCGGTGGTCGGCTCGTCGAGGAAGAGGAGCTCCGGATCGCCGACGATGGCGCAGGCCAGCGCCAGGCGCTGCTTCTGTCCGCCCGACAGCTTGCCGACACGACCGTCGCGTTTCTCGTCGAGCTGCACGACCCTGATGACATCGTCGATGCTTCGTCCCCGCGCGTAAAAGCTGCGAAAGAGGCGAACGGTCTCGGCGACGGTGAGCTTCTCGGCAAGCTGGGTCTCCTGGAGCTGGATGCCCAGCCGCTCGCGCAGCGCACGCTCGTCGGTTGCCCAGCGCCGCCCGAGGACGATAACGTCGCCCTCGTCAGGCGCCGTTAGGCCCTCGCAGATCTCGACGGTAGTTGTCTTGCCGGCACCGTTCGGTCCGAGTAGCCCGAAGCATTCGCCGGTGGGGATCTCGAGATCGAGCCCATCGACCGCGACGACATCGTCGTACCGCTTGCGCAGGGCACGGACCGAAACCGCAAGCGCGCCGCTCACGGCGTGACGCGCGTCCCCTGGGCGTATCGCAATACGTCGTACAGGTAGTGCACGCCGAACCCGACATTCTCCACTGACAGGCGCTCGTCGTTGCCGTGCACTCCACGTTGCGCGTCCGCGCTCTCGACCTTGAAGGGGTCGAAGCCATAGGTCACGATGCCCAGTTGCCGGTAGGTGGGTCGATCGGTTGCGCCAGTGAGCATCGGCGTTGTGACCAACGCATTCGGGTCACGGTCGTGCGCGGCGCGCTCGATCGCGTGGAAGAATTCGGTCTCGATCGGACTCTCGAGCGGCGGCTTGGGCTGGAGCTGGGCCACGAAGTGCAAAGCCGTGTCACCGGCGACGCCTTGCAACGTCGCGAGAAACTGCTGCGGATCGGCGTCGGGAAGAAGCCGGACGTCGATGTCCGCCGATGCTTCCGCGGGAATAACGTTGGTCTTATTGGACCCGTGCAGACCCGTGAGAGAGATCGTGTTGCGCAGAATCGCGTTCCAGTAAACGTCGCTGAGAATCCACTCGCGCGCCGTCGGATTACTCAGGGCGGCACTTACGCTTGATAGCCATTGCTTTTGCTCGCCCGCGTAGCTGCGCGAGATGTCGCGAAAGTATTTGTCGACACCGGGCGTCACATGGAGCGGCGTCTCGTATTTCGCGATGCGGTCGAGCGCCGCGACGAGCCGGGGAACAGGGTTCCGTTTCGTCGGCCGAGAGCCGTGCGATGGCGTGCCGCGCACCGTTGCATACTGCCAGAAGGTACGCTTCTCGGCGATGCCGACACCATAGTACGCGAGCTTGCCGTTCTCGAACTTGTTGTCGCCGCCTTCGGTGATGAGATACTCGACATCCTTGAGCAGATCGGCGTGACGATTCACGAATGTCTGCGCACCGATGCCTTCCAGCGCCTCATCAGCGTTGGCGATGAAGACGATGTCGCGATTGAGGGGGACGCCGCTGCGCTTGAGGGCGATCATCGCCATGAGGTGGACGATGCCCTCGCCCTTCATGTCGAGCGCGCCGCGGCCCCAGACGTAACCGTCCTTGAGCATGCCCGAAAACGGATCGACACTCCAGTAGCGGGCGTCCGCTGGGACGACGTCCATGTGATGCACCAGTGCGATCGCCTTCTTGCTGCCGTTGCCCTTGAGGCGCGCGTACAGGTTGGCGCGTCCAGCCGGTTTCAGCTCGGCGGTGTCGAGGATCTGCGCAGGGATCCCTTCGCGATCGAGAATTCTCTTGAGATAGAGTGCTGTCTGCAGCTCGTTGCCGGGCGGATTCGTCGTGTTGATCCGGAGGTACTCGGCAAGCACCTGGACCGTCTCGTCGCGTAGGCGGCTCCAATCGATCGAGGACGACGATTGCTGGGCGGCCAAGCTCGCATTTGGAGCCAGAAGCAGTGCAACTGATAGCCAAATGGCAGCGCGCGCTCGAGTCATGGGATCTGAAC
>QHUV01000212.1 GCA_003222065.1 Gemmatimonadota bacterium
GGTGCGTATTCGCATGATCGGGCTCACGCCCGACATCCAAGCACTCACCCGCTTCATGCGCCAGCTCGAGTCATCGCCCTTCTTCGCCGACGTGCAGTTGAACAACTCCCAACTTGCGTCGGATCAAGGCAAGGATGTGACGCAGTTCACACTCGACGTGACCTACACACGTCCGGACACGTCGGTGATTCATAGAGTTCCACTGTCATCCGCGAAGTAACCATGGCCCTCCTTCCATCCAGGCAACGCGATCAGATTCTGCTGATGGTGATCGTGCTCTCACTGGGCGCGATTGGCGGGTATTTCATGTACATGTTCGGCGACAAGTCGCAGGAGATCGCGACCCTCGATACGCACGTCGCCGCCCTCCAAGCCATGAACGACAAGGTGAAGGCCGACGTCAAGGCCGGTGCCTTCGATCGTGCGCGGCGCGAGGCGGCTCGGTTCGAGAGAGACCTGCGAGTTCTCGATCGCCTCGTGCCGCACACCAACGAGGTCCCGGCGCTGCTCGATCAAGTCTCGACGGCGGCGCGTCGCGCCGGCCTCGAGCTGCAAGACGTCGCTCCCGCCGGCCCACAGCCCGGTGAGGAGTTCGATACCTACAAGTACAAGCTCGGTGTCCTCGGCGGTTATCACGAGATCGCGCAGTTTCTCACGAACATCGCGACACTCGACCGCATCGTGGCCCCGATGAACGTCAATCTGATCGTGACCACCGGTAAGGGTGAAAAGAAAGCCAAATCCGGCGAATCGCTGCTCGACGCGCGATTCGAGATTCAGACGTATGTCTCGCATGGCGGAGTCCAGCCGATGAGCGAGAACATGAAGCCGACGGCGGCGACGCAGGGGAATCCATGAAGCTCCTCAAAATCATCGGCGTGTTCCTCCTTCTCGCCGGCGTCATCGTCTACTACAAGTTCGAGCTCGTGATGACCAAGGCCGAGTCGTTGCTCAGGCTCGGTGTCGGCGTTCTCGCCATGCTGCATCTGTCGTCGGCAAAGGGGTCTCCGTCTCTCGCTAGCAAGCCCGCCACACATAAGCCGTCGCGCCAGGTCGCGCAGAACGTAACGCCAAACACGAACGGCGCGGAGAAGGTCGTTGGTCCGCTCGCTCCTGCTCGATCGGGTGGGTCGGCGATCATGCCGTCCGCGCCGTTAGGCGCCGGTCCGATTCAAGCTGCGCGCAACGCCGCCGCGGCGACCAACGCGCACATTGCCGGGGAAACGGGTCAGGACGTGCCGCCGCCAAAGGGCGCGCGGTCGGCCACTCCGGCGCCCGCTCCCACACCCGCGCAAGCGCCTGCCAATCAGGGCGCTGTCGTTCAACAGGGCGCGCCGACACCAGCATCGAATGCGACCGCGCCACGCGCCGCCAACAACGTCGATGCTCCGGTGATGCGTGAGAGCTTCGACTATACGCGCGACACGCGTCGCGATCCGTTCGTCTCCCTCATGACCACGAGCGATCTCCGGCCGACGCTGACCGACCTGCGTCTAACGGGCATTCTGTACGACCTATCGGGGCGCCGCCCCGTCGCCATCCTCCGCGACATCGCGGGTGGGCAGTGGCGCGTCACCACCGGCATGACCCTCGGCCGCATGCGTGTCGCGCAGATAAAACCAAAGACTATCATCTTCACCATCGAGGAGTTCGGCTTCAATCGTCAGGATTCGCTGATCCTCGGTGACACCACGAGAGTGAGGCACAGATGATTCGAGGCATGACGCTGGTCACGACGGCCCTCGTCGCGCTCGCGCCTTTCACCGCGAGCGCGACACCGGCACGTCCCACGAGCGCCACGCCGGGTACGGGTACCCGCGATGGGCGCACGACCGCCGAAGTACCCGCTACTCCTCCGGCCTCGGCCGTCATCTCGTTGAGCGTCGTGCCAACGAGCGACCGCGCCGACGTCATCATCGGCGTCGACGGGCCCGTGGTGGTGCATGACTTCACGCTCGCCGCGGAGAACAAGATCGTCGTCGACATCACCGGCGCGACACTTGGCATCGCCGCGACCGATCCCTACGATCGCGTCGCCCGCGCTGGCATCATCGACGTGCGCTACTCGCAGTTCCGGAAGAACATCGTGCGCGTCGTGCTCACCCTCGATAGCGCCAAGCCGTACTCCGTGGTGCGCGGGAAGCACGAGGTGCGCGTATCCATCGAGGGCAAGAGTAACCGCGTAGCGATCTGGCATATCGGCTTCGATGTGCCGACGAACACGGTTGACGACCGTGCCGCGCGCGTCGAGACCAGCGAAGCGCGGTCGACGACGTCCAAAGTCAGTGAGCCTCGCCGCGAACCGACGTTAGGCACGTCGCGCTTCGTGTCGATGCAGCAGCGCTCGCAGCAACCACGCATCACCATCGCGTGGGAGAACGCCGACATCCACGACGTCCTCGCCGCGTTTGCCGCCTTCTCCGGTCGCACGATTCTTCCCTCTCGCGAGGTGTCGGGACCGGTCACGGCCGAAATCTCGAATCAACCGTGGGACATCGCGATGCGCGCCATTCTGAACGCGAACGGCTTCGACGCCGTCGAGGATCAGAACGGCATCATCATCGTCGACACCTTCCTGCATTTGCTCAGCCGGCAAAACGCCGAGCCGTTGGCGACGCGAACGATCCGTCTCAACTACGCCCGAGCCACGACCGTCAGTACGATGGTGCGTGAGCGGCTCTCCCGCGACTGTACGCGTATCACGATCCCCGGCGGTCCGGTCTCCTCATCGTCGCCAAACGGCACGCCCGCCATCCAGCTCAACCCGAACTGTCCGGTGCGCGGCGCCGTCACGGCTGACTCGCTCACCAACAGCTTGAGCATTACTGACATTCCAGCGAACCTCGACGAGCTCGAGTCCTACTCCCGCAGCATCGACTTGCGCCAGCCGCAGGTGAACATCAAGGCGAAGATCATCCTCGTCGATCGCACGCAGCTCGAGGGCCTGGGTTTGCGCTACGACCTCGGCACCCAGCAGCAGTTCTTCAATGACGTCGTTCCGCGCAGCGACTCGCTGGGCAATCAGCTCACGAATGCCGGCCAGATCGTGATCGGCGGCAACCTCGTGTCAGCCATCGCCAACGCGACGGCGCGCGTGCCTTCGGCGGCGCTCCAACTCGTGTACTCCACCGCCATCGGCGGCTTTGACTTCACGACTTTCCTCGAGGCGCTTCAGCAGGTCTCGCTCCTCGACGTGCAGGCCGAGCCGAGTGCGAGTGTGCTCAATAATCGCACGGCGAATCTCACCGCCGGTACACAGGTCCCGATTCGCGTCATCGACGCGTCATCGGGAGCGACGAGCGGCGGCAACTTCCCGCGCGCCACGGTGCGCATTCAAGAGACTGGTATCATCCTCAACGTGACGCCGCAGGTGACGGCCAATGGCCAGATCCAGATGCGCGTCCATGTCGAGAACTCCGACGTCCAAGACCTTGGCGGCGATATCGGCGCGGTGTTCCCGCGACAGAGCGTCGACAACGAGGTGCTTGTCGGCGACGGCGAGACCGCTGTCATGGGCGGCCTCACGCAGACCACAGTGCGTCTCTCCAAATCGGGGATACCGCTGCTGATCGACCTGCCGCTGATCGGACGCTTGTTCGGCGTCACCCAGCGCACGGAAGCGAAGCGCGATCTACTCATCCTGATCACGCCACACATCATCGACGACGGTCAGCAGCCGTCGGACCAGATCCGCCGCTAACGGCGATCGGGAAACGACGGCTGACTGGAGTGTGCCTATGAAGCGAGCTCATGTGATCCGATGCGCGGCGGTGATCGCCGCGATTGCGCTGGTCGCTGCATGCGACCAGCGCTCCGGCTTAGCCCCGAAGATCAGGGGCGGTGGAGGGACGAGCGGCGGCGCGAAAGGCGCGCCCGCTGTTTCGATCGACACCGTCCGGCCGAGCCCTGTCAACATCGGCGATTCGATCTTCGTCGCCGTGCACGTCAAGAGCGATTCCTCGATGACGGGCCTCTTGATCTCGGGCCTAACGGTGAAGGGCAGCGTCAACCTTGGCACGCTGACGACAAGCAACCGCTATACACCCGTCAACGTGCCGCCGAACGGCTCCTTCCGCGCCGGTCTCAAAGACACGGTGATCATGCGTTACCTGCAGCCAGGGGTGCCCGTTGATACATCTCTGGACAGTCTCGTCATCATCGCGCAGGCGACCGACAAGGCCGGCAAGGTTGGCGCTGACACGGTCGTCGTGAAGGTCGTGACCGGTCCGAAGGTGAACTTCATTACGCCGCAGCCCACGACGCAGGTGTTCGCCGGCGGCGACATGGGCATTCTCGCTCACGCCACGCATCCGGACGGCGTGCGCAGCATCACCATCAACGTGAAGAGCCAGGGCACCTGGCCGACGCCGATCAACTACACGACAACCGGTACGTTCTCGTTAGGCCCGAAGGATACGACACTCTCGGGAACGGTGACCATTCCGGTGAATGCGCCGGTCGGTGGCCGCATCTTGTTCACGGCTTCGGGCATCGATATCAACGGCAAGCCCGGATCAGTCGCGTCGATCACGTTGACGGTGAAAGGACAGGATACCGTGCCGCCGCTAGTGACACAGGTCGTGTCGCCACGCATCGAGCTCACCGACTCCGTGCTCGTGAACTCGTCAGGCTCGAGCGCAACGGTCACGGTCGGCGTCATCGTCAAGGACAGCGTCGGCGTCGAAATCCGGCGTGACAGCATCCCTGTTCCAAACCCGCTCAACAACGTCTCGCAGTGGATCAAGCTGCCGCTCACGAACGCCGAGCAGGGACGCAACCTTCGTATCTCGACGTTCGCCATCGACCGACTCGGTCGTAAAGGCTATTCGGTGTCGAGCAGCACCACCGTGGCGCAGCCGAACATGGCGGCGGCTTGGTCCGACACGACGGTCGTCGTCTACGGGCGCACATATCCGTTGCCGTACGGAGGCGTGGGGTCGGTTGTCGGGGACATCGCCGTCGACACGACGCAGGGCAACGTCTTCGTCTCGAACATCAATAACAACCGGCTCGAGGTCTGGCAGGGCACCACGAAGACATTTGCGAGCTCCGGTATCCCTGTCGGGTCGCAGCCGTGGGGCCTCGCCTTCGGGAATAGCCCGGATACGCTTTACGTCGCCAACTCGGGCGGCACGAACATCAGTCGCGTCTTCGTCGGCACCGGCACGAA